>DATCLP010000314.1:0-1585 GCA_036563855.1 Steroidobacteraceae bacterium
GCGCGGCTCGGTTCGCCGAACGAATATGTCGACTACGCCGCTTCGAAAGGCGCTATTGACACCTTTACCGTCGGGCTCGCGAAGGAGGTCGCCGCCGAAGGCATCCGCGTCAACGCCGTTCGTCCGGGTCTCATCTACACCGACATGCACGCAAGCGGCGGCGAGCCAGGTCGCGTTGATCGGCTGAAAGCATCGCTGCCTATGCAGCGCGGTGGTGAACCCGAAGAAGTTGCGCGAGCCATCCTTTGGCTGCTATCGGACGAGGCCTCATTCGTCACCGGAACGTTCATCGACGTGTCCGGCGGTCGCTAGCCGCGATCCGCGTTACAACTCCCGCTCCCAAATCTGCCCCACGAGATCCTTTCCGAAGCTCTGATGGCGGTTCTCGCTGACGAGTCGGAAGCCTTCGGCTTCGTAGATCTTGCGGGCGCTGACCAGGATGTCGTTCGTCCAGAGCACCATTTTTTTGTAGCCGGCGGCTTTGGCGAACGAGATGCACTCTTGCACGAGGCGGCGGCCGACGCCTTTGCCGCGGGCTTTGGGGTCGACGAGAAGGCAGCGCAGTTGCGCGGCGGTCGGATCTTCGGCGTTTCGAACGACGAAGACGCAGCCGACGCGTTCGCCGTCGAGCTCGGCGATCCACATCCGCTCGCAGCTCGGGTCGTGTTTCGTCGCGAAGTTCGCGAACAGCGTGGCGACGAGCGCATCGAATTCGATGTTCCAGCCGTACTCCTGTGCGTAGAGTGCACCGTGGCGCTCGATGGCCCAGCCGATATCGCCTGGGCGAGGGCCGCGTAGAACGATCTCGCCCGAGCTTTGTTCTTTCGGCTCGAGCGTGTTGCGCACTTCGTTCAAGCACGCAAGCAGCCTTTGACGGTCGCTGTCGCGCAGATTCGCCAGCATCTGTGCGGTCGCGCGATGCGAGCTCGTGTCGAGCTGCTTGAAAATCTTTCGGCCAAGCGGCGTGAGCGAGATGAAGACCTGGCGCGAGTCTTCATTCGATCGCAGGCGGGTGATCAGTTTCCGTTTCGCGAAGCCGGCAAGGATCCGGCTCAAGTAGCCGGCGTCGAGGTCCAGCGCATCCCCGATCTCTTTAGCCGTCGTTTGCGGGCGCTGCGCAAGCTCGAACAACACGCGCGCCTGCGTCAGCGTGAACGCGCTGTCCAGCAGGCTCTCATTGAGTACACCGATCTGCCGCGTGTAGAAGCGGTTGAAGCTTCGGACGGCGTCGACGTGTTCTTTGGCAGGCGAGGGCAGCATGAGAAATGCGATTCCGGGCTCGTTCCAAAGGTTAGAAGCAGATACTTGACTCAGTCAAGTATCTGTCCGGGGCGCGGATAAGTCTCGGGCGCCCCGCCGGTCTGGCGGCGGCGGGCTGGCCACCTGAGGACACGTCAACAGCATGGAGGCTGCCCCCTCTCAAGAATACGTAAATGCCGCCGATACGTAAGGGAAGAGCTGCTCCAGCAACTGTGAGCAGTTCTTCGTCCTGCCGTTTCCGGCAGGGCTGTCCGGCCCTCTTCCCGCCGACAGTTCATCGTGCTCAGGTGATTTGTCATGCGAGGAATTAGCGATGCGTATCAAC
>DATCLP010000315.1:0-4167 GCA_036563855.1 Steroidobacteraceae bacterium
CTGTTGCTTGTCGCCTGTAGCCTGTTTCCTGCGAGGCTCAGCTCTCCGCCTTCCACTTCCGGCTCCGCGCCTTCCAACGACGGCGCTTCGAGGCACAGGCGCTCGATGCCTTCGAGCGTTTCGGCGATGCTCGTGGCGACCCAATCGGCGCCGGCTTCTTTGATGCGCTCTGCGGAGCGACGCGGATCGGTGTCTGCAACGTTCGGTCGCAGGACGAGCACCTGCGTGTCCGGGCGTTCGGCGCGGATCTGGCGACACCAGCGCCGCACTTCCGCTCCGCGCGCCGGGAACAAAGAGACGATGCAGATCAACTGCGCGTCGCTCGAAATCGCGCGCGCGATGGCGTCCGCACTGTCGAGCTTCGCATCGATCGACTCGAAGCGCACAGCGGTGGAGTCGATCGCGAGACACAACATCTCCAAGACCACTTGATCCACGGGCGTTCGCGTCGCGACGCCGACGATCTTCATGCGCTCGTGCTTGTGCTGAACCTCTGCCGGTTTGAACTGCTGCACGATGTCGGAGGTCTCTTCGAGAATGAACGCGAAGTCGTCGTCCGTGATCTCGTTGTCGGCGCGATGCTGCACGGCGAGCGTCAGCGCAGGAATCAAGACCACATCCATCGCGGCCGCCGTTCCGGCGTCGGCGATTTTCTGATTCAGCACCTCGTACGCCTCGTCCTCATCGCGCGCGAGCAATCGCTGGTAGTAGCGCACGTGAGGCTGCAAGGCAGGTTCGTCCGCGAAGATGACGGCCAGGAAACGCAGCGAACGCACGTGCCGGCCGAGCACGGCGATACAAACCGTCAGCGGCGTTGCAAGCAGCAGTCCGATCGGCCCCCACACCCAGATCCAGAACAGCGCCGAGATCAGCAACGCGAACGAAGAAACGCCCGTGCGCTGGCCGAACACGATCGGTTCGGCGAAATAGGCGAAGACCACATCCAGCACCAAGTACAACGCAAGCGTTTGCAGGGTTTCGGTCCATCCGGGAAAGACGGCGAACGCAAGCGATGCTGGCATCAAGACCGACAACATCGTGCCGACGAACGGCACGAAACGCAGCGCCGCGGTCAAGCCGCCCCACAAAACTGCGTACGGTACGCCGATCCAATAGAGGCCCGCGGTCACGATGAGGCCGAACGTCAAGTTGAGCAGTACTTGCGCCACGATGAAACGACTCACGCGCTGCGCCGCCTCGTCCATCAAACGTGTCGTCATCGTGATGTTCGACGCGCCGATCAATCGGATGAAGCGATCGCGCAAGTCCTCGCGCTGCCCGAGCATGAACATCACGAGCACGAGCACGATGACGGCGCTCGCAATCGGCTCGAAGATCGACTCGACCCATTCCTGCACGCGCTCCATCGGCGTCGCTCGCGCGGGCACGATCCGAACCGGCTGCGCTCTCTTCTGCTCCGCGAGATTGTCGTCGAGCTGCTCGGTGACTCTATCGACCGTACGCGTAAGCTGCGTGAGCGCGGCATCGTTGCCGAGCTTGAGATCGGCAACCTTCTTGCGCATCGACGATGTGTACTTCGAGACTTGCGACGACAGCTCGGCGAATTGCGCCCAAGTGACGTAACCGATCCCGCCGACGACACCGAGCGCGAGCGACATCGTCAGCAACACGCCGAGGAATCGCGGAAACCGCAGTCGATCGAACACCCGCACGAGGGGTGTCAGCAGAAAGGCGAGAATGATGCCGAGCGCCAACGGCATCAGCACCGCCTTGCCGACGATGAGAATGCCGGTGATGAGGACGATCGCTAGCAGCGAGCCCCAAGGGCCGTTGACCTTGGTGACGAGGCGGCTTTGTGGCACGGCGTGGGTACTCGCGACAGGATGAAGACCTGTCCGCAGGCGAGAACTCCGCGCAACCCCGTGCGGTTCCGAATCCCCGACAGCCGATAGGTGCTTATTGCGCGCCTGCCGGGCTAAAGAGCGCTGCCGTCCTGTCCCCGACTTACCTTCAACGCTGCGCGGCGCAGCGCGCGAACGGAGCGCGCACCGGTCGAATCGATGTCCTGCTCCGGCAACGGTGCGGCGATCAGCAACTCTTCGAGCACTCGCGGTGCACGCGCGATGAAAGCCGGAATCTGCTCGGCCGGCAGCGGACGCGAGACCAAGAATCCCTGCACGTGCAAACCGCGATCAGAAAGTAACAGCCCGAGTTGGCTCAGCCGCTCGACGCCCTCCGCCGTGACTTGCAGGCCGAGGCTGTAGCAGAGCCCGACGATCGAACGCACGATCGCCGGCCCTCGCGCGCCCTTGTCGATGGCATCGATCAGACTGCGATCGATCTTCACGCGCGTCAGCGGCAGGCGCTCGAGCGACGTCAGCGAGGAGTAACCCGTACCGAAATCGTCGAGCGCAATCGAGACGCCGAGCTCGCGAAGCTGACGCAGCGCTGCGATCGTCGGCGAACCGGTTTGCAGCACGTGCTCGGTGAGCTCGACTTCGAGATACGAAGGCGGCACATCGTGTTTCGAAAGCAACGACTGCACTCGCTCGACGAAATTGCCGCTCAGCAACTGCTGAGCGGAGACGTTGATGGCAACGCAGCCGTCGGCCCATCCCGATGCACGCCACAGCGCCGCCGTCTGGATGGCCGATTGCAGCATCCAGTCGCTGATCTCCATGATCATGCCCGAGCGCTCGGCGACTTCGATGAAGCTCCCCGGGAGGACGACTTGTCCGTCCGGCTGATACCAACGCAAGAGCGCTTCGACCGAATGCGTACGCATGGTCTCGAAACACACCTGCGGCTGATACAGCAGATCGAACTCGCCGCGATCGATCGCGCGGCGCATCGCTTGCTCGAGCTTGAATCGCGATGAGGCAGCTTCCAGAAGCTGCGGCGTGAACAAGCTGTAGCGGTTGCGGCCGAGCTCCTTCGCGCGGAACAACGCGCTGTCGGCCGCTCGTAGCAGCGAGTGACCGTCGCTCGCATCGTCCGGATAGATCCCCGCCCCGACGCTCACGCTCAAGCGCAGCTCGCGGCCGCGAATGGATATCGAATTCTGGAAATCCTGCAGGATCGCGGCGCACAAGCGCTCGACTTCGTCGACCGATTTCACGTTCTCGCAAACGATCGTGAACTCATCGCCGCCGAGCCTTGCGCTGAACGAATTCGCGAAGTTCGCATTCGCGCGAATGCGCTCGCTGACCGCCTGCAGCACACGGTCTCCGAACGCGTGACCCAGGCTGTCGTTGATCGTCTTGAAGTTGTCGAGATCGATGAACAGTACCGCAAGGCGCGTGTTGTTTGCGCGCGCCCGCACGAGCGCCGCTTCCAGACGCGCGAACAAGTGCCTGCGATTCGGCAATTGCGTCAACGGATCGTGATGGGCTAGATGCTGCAGCTCGCGCGTACGCTCGGCCACGCGCGCTTCCAATTGCGCGTGATTGCGCTGGACTTCCGCCTGCGCCTGCTCGAGCTTCTCGGCCATTTGGTTGAAAGCCGTCGCGAGCGCATCGAGCTCGCGAGGACCGCCGCCCACGACGCGCGTACCCACCGCGCCGGTCGTCAGGTCGCGGGTCGCTTGAATCAACCGCCGCACGGGGCGCGTGACGCTCAAGACGGTCGCGACACCAATTGCGATGAAGAGTGTCAAGACGACGATGCTGACGATCGCGACCTGGCGATCCGCCTTCGCAGCGACTCGATCGGCAATCAGCTGGGCATCGGTCAAGCTGTGCCGCGCCGGCTCGACCAATTGCGTGCGCACGATGCCCGACACCGCGGTGCCCTGATCCCTGAATTCCGCGATGCCCCGCTGAAGATCGACGACCGATTCGACCGCAAGCCGGCGTGCGCTGACGAGCGACGAAAACTCGACTTTCAGGTACGCGAGCCACTGAACACCCTGCGAGCGAGTCAGGTTGTCGGTATGTGCCCGCATCGCCTGCGAGAAAGCGTTTTCGGCGTTCACTAGCGAGCGCGATGATCCAACCGGCACGGCATCGATCGTCGCCTCGAACTTTTCATGAATTAGGTTTAGCGCTCGCGACAGATCGAGCAGCGCCTGGCTCGCGAACACGCCGCCCGCGAAACGTGCCGCGCGATCCAGAGGCTCGTTGATGCGGTTCTCGACACGCGAGAAGTGATCGCGATATTCGGCAATCCGAGCACGGCGCGCGTCGGCCTGTTTGACGAGCGCGCTGC
>DATCLP010000316.1:0-2481 GCA_036563855.1 Steroidobacteraceae bacterium
TTGTTCTTGAGCGCCGAAACGAGCGTGCGGACATCGTCGCGCGGAATCGCGCGCTTTGCGTGCTTGCTGCGATTGCGCGACAGAAAGCGCTCGAGTACGCGATTGCTCGTCGGCCGATACATGATGTTCGTCGGACCGCGCGCGGTCAGCGACCGCGCTCCGATCTCGAGCGTCGTGAAATGCGCGCTCAATAGAATCACGCCCTTGCCTTTCGCGAGCGCGGCTTCCAAATTCTCCGTGCCCGACATCGTGCTGAGCTTGCGGATCCGTTCGTCGGAGCTCCACCAGCTCATGGCCGTCTCGAACAAGCCGATTCCGAGGCTGCGGAAGTGTGCGCGCAAGATCGCCTCGCGTTGCTCGGTCGACATTTCGGGAAAGCACAGCTCGAGGTTCCGGCGCGCGATGCGCACGAATGAAAGCGGCATCAAGACGAGCACGGAGCCCAGCGCTTTGCCGAGCGCGACCAGCACCGGAAAAGGCAGAGGTTCGAACAGACGCAACGCGCCGAGCGCCAGCCACGTCGGCCAGTAGCGTGGATGGAGCAAAGACCACGCGCTTTCGTTTGATCTGCTGGCGGACTTTCGGGACATCGGTTAGTTCTTCGAGTGCGAGCCGGGATCTGGGGCCTGGGGCTCGCGGTAAGGATCGTAGCCGTCGCGGCGAAAACGCTTGTAGGCCCAGAGATATTGCTCGGGATGGCGGCGCACGTTTTCCTCGATCAGCTCATGGAAGCGGCGGGTGTCCGTGATCGGATCGTCCGACGGAAAGTTTTCGAATGGCGGATAGATTCGCACGATGTAACCGCTGTTGTCGGGGCGTCGCTCCGGAAAATACGGCAGCACGGGCGCACCTGAGATGCGTGCCAAGCGTGAAGTTGCCACGTTCGATGCGGCCGGAATGCCGAAGAGCGGTACGAGCTCGCTCGACTTCTCCGTGAAGCGCTGATCGGGCGCATACCACACCGGCAGATTGTTCTTGAGATTCTGCAGCAGCTCACGCACTTGTTCGCTCGTGACAGCCTGCACGGTGTGACGCGAGCGGCCGCGGCGAGCGAACTCCGCGATGAGAGGATTGCTCGGCGTCAGGTACATGACGCTCGTCGGACCGACGAGCGTGAGCGCTCTCGCGCCTATTTCCAGCGTCGTGAAATGCGCGCTCAACATCAGCGCCCCCTTTCCGCGTGCGAGAGCGGCTTGCAGGTGCTCGAGACCCTCGAACGTGATCCAGCGGCGCAAGCGATCCGCGCTCGCCCACCACACCAGACCCGTCTCGAACAGCGCGCAGCCCAACGACTCGAAATGTCGTTTCAAGATTCTGCGCCGCTCGTCGGCTGCGAGCTCCGGCAGGCACAGGTCGATGTTCACGCGGGCCACGTGACGGTCGCGCCGGCTAAAGAGGTACGCAATTCGTCCGAACCCGCGACCGATCGCAAGCTGCGCACGCAGCGGCAGGAAATTGACGAGTCGCACGAACGCAATGCCCAGCCACACGCCCCAATAGCGTGGGCCGGCAAAGCGATAAAGCGGAACGCGCGGCGGTTGACGGGGAACGCGGCCGCTCGCGCTGGAAGCCGTCGGCGTGCTCATGAGTGGGCGCGGATGTTACCAGGCAATTCCGCGAAGAAAACGTGCCGTCTTCGCGCCCTCTGCGGGCCGGAAACCTACCCGTCGCAATCCATAGCCTGTACTGTTCGCTCCCGCATGCTTCGCCTCGTTTACAACGCGCTCATCTATTTGGCGGCACCCGTCGCGTTCGCCGTGCAGGTATGGAAGGGTTTGCAAGATCCAGCGTATCGGGAGCGGCTCGGCGAGAGGTTCGGCCGCACAGCGCTGCGTGCCGATCGGAGTATCTGGGTGCATGCCGTGTCCGTCGGCGAAGTGCAGGCTGCCGCAGCCTTGATTCGTGAGCTGGCCAAGCGGTATGCGGATCGCGATCTCATCGTGACGACCGGCACACCGACCGGAGCGCAGCGCGTGCAGGCGCTATTCGGTACGACCGTGCGCCATGTCTATCTGCCTTACGACACGCCGGGCGCGGTGCGACGTTTCCTGGACCGGATCCGGCCGCAGGTGGCGATCGTGATGGAAACGGAAGTGTGGCCGAACCTGTTTCGTGAATGCGCGCGTCGACGCATTCCCCTGGTCATTGCGAGCGCGCGGCTATCGCAGAAGTCCGTCCGCCGCTTTCGCTGGCTTGCCGGTTTGTTTCACGAAGCCTTGGCACAAGACATCGAGGTTGCCGCTCAGACGCAGCAGGATGCCGAGCGCTTCATTTCGGTCGGAGCGAATCCTGCACTCACGCACGTCGTCGGTAACGTGAAGTTCGATCTTCAGATCGACGAGCAGACGCGCGATCGCGGCCGGTCCTTGCGTGCCGAACTCTTTTCGAATCGGGAGGTGTGGGTCGCGGGCAGCACGCATCCGGGCGAGGAGGAGCTGGTGTTGGACGCCCATGAGCAACTGCGTCAGCGTCGTCCTCAGG
>DATCLP010000317.1:0-3105 GCA_036563855.1 Steroidobacteraceae bacterium
AGTGTGCGTAAACCGACTCTGCATCGCCTGCTCGTCTTGCTGGTCGTGGTTCTCCGAATCATCGGGGTACCCGCCCAGGCGGCTCCGCACGCGCATGCCGAGCACGAGTCGGATAGTCCGGCCGTGACAGCGCAGCGGGAACACTGCCACGAGCATCCGGGTGATGCGGACAACACGACAGCCGCACCGGAGCATCACTCGCCGAACACGCCAGATTCAACAAACGATTCTTCGCAGACCGCGTGCTGCGAGGGCGGCGAGTGCGCATGCGCCTGCTTGCATGTCGCGTTCGGCGCCACAACGCCGAGCCTTGCGCTTGGCTCGCAACATACTGTAGCGAGCGCGTTCGTCGCTCCGTATTCGGGTCCGCCAAGTCTCATTCTGCGTCCGCCCGCCTGACCCTCCGCGTCGGCCGCCGGTTTCGTAGCCGGCAAACAAGCTGTTGCGCGCCCGGAGCGCGCTCGATTGCGGATGGGTATTTCGTATGTCCTATGTTTCTTCGCGCTCGTCGCTCACGCGGCGTGCATTTCTGCAAAGCCTTGCGGGTGCGGGCGTGTTCGTGTTCGGCGCCGCTCGGTATCCCGCCTTGGGTCAAGGCCGCACGCAAGACGTGCTGACGGGCACGCGCTTCGATCTCGAGATCGGTGAAGTGCCCGTGAATTTCACGGGCAAGTCGCGCATCGGTACGGTCGTCAACGGGCAAGTCCCTGCGCCTCTGCTGCGCTGGCGCGAGGGCGATACCGTCACGTTACGCGTCAGGAATCGCTTGCGCGAAGCCAGCTCGATTCACTGGCACGGGATGATCGTGCCGGCGGACATGGACGGTGTGCCTGGGCTGAGCTTCGAAGGCATTCCGAGCGGCGGTGAGTACGTTTACCGTTTCAAGGTGAATCAATCCGGCACGTACTGGTATCACGCGCACTCGCGTTTTCAAGAACAAACGGGGTTGTACGGGCCGATCGTGATCGAGCCGCGCGGCGGCGAACGTCACCGAGTCGACCGCGATTACGTCGTGCTGCTGTCCGATTGGACGGATCTCGATCCGGAGCGCATCTTCGCGACACTGAAAAAAGAAAGCGCCTATTACAACTTTCACCAGCGCACGCTCGGGGATCTTGTCGAGGATATCCGTAAGCACGGTTGGCGCGAGACGTTGGAAGAGCGGCAAATGTGGGGCCGGATGCGGATGAATCCGACCGATCTGCTCGATGTGTCCGGGTATGCGTACACCTATCTAATGAATGGAATGACGCCTGCAGGCAATTGGACGGGCGTGTTTCAGCGCGGCGATCGTGTGCGTTTGCGGTTCATCAATGGCTCGGCGATGAGCATCTTCGATGTGCGTATCCCGGGGCTCAAGCTCACAGTGATCGCCACAGACGGACAGGATGTCGAGCCGGTCACGGTCGATGAGTTTCGGATTGCGACGGCTGAGACCTACGACGTGATCGTCGAGCCGCAAGAAGATCGTGCATACACGATCTTCGCGCAGTCGATGGATCGCACGGGTTACGCACGAGGAACGCTCGCACCGCGTATCGGGATGACGGCAGAGATTCCACCGCTCGATCCGCGACCCATTCTTACTATGAACGATATGGGAATGTCGCATAGTTCGAGCAGCCACGATGCGCATGCAGGCCACTCGGCTCATAGCGTAACGACAGCGACTTTGCGGCATTCCGTTGCCGAGTTCGGGCCGAACGTGGACATGCTCATCGAGCAGCCGTCGACGTCACTTTCCGATCCGGGAGTGGGCTTGCGCGATAACGGTCGGCGCGTCCTGACCTATGCCGATCTACGTACGATCGGCGGTCCCATCGACCGCCGCGAACCCGGTCGCACGATCGAGCTGCATTTGACCGGGCACATGGAGCGCTTCGTTTGGTCGTTCGACGGCCGCAAGTTTTCCGAAGCCGAACCGCTGCGCTTCAACTATGGAGAGCGGCTGCGCGTAACGCTCGTGAACGACACGATGATGACGCATCCCATTCACCTGCACGGGATGTGGAGCGAAGTGGAAAACGAACGCGGCGAGTTCCAGGTCCGCAAGCACACGATCATGGTGCGGCCGACACAGAAAATCAGCTATGCAGTCACGGCCGATGCGCTGGGCCGATGGGCCTTCCACTGTCATCTGCTCTATCACATGGAGGCGGGCATGTTTCGGATCGTCGAAGTGGCGCCCGCTGGAGCGCATGCGGGAGGCCACGAATGAAAGCGCAAAGCTGCTGGATCCTCGCATTGCTGCTTGTAGGGGTCGCCGCTCGTGGCCAAGACGAGCATGTGCATCATCGAGAACAGCCATTGCATGGTGATCACACGCACCACCCGCCAGGCGAACCGACTCCGAGCGAACGGGCGCACGTGCCGCCGGATCCGCCACAGCTTCTTCTCGACGATCTGTCGCACGAGCGCATGATGGAGCTCATGCAGATGGATGACGATGAGGCGTACTTCATGGTGCGCGCAAAGCAGTTCGAATGGCGCCAAGACGAGAAGCGAGATGCATTCGCCTGGGATGCATACGCCTGGTACGGCAAAGACTACGACAAGCTTTGGATCGAGACCGAAGGTGTGCGTAGCGCCGGCGAAACTGCGGGGCGCGTCGAGCTGCTTTGGGATCGCGTCATTTCACGATGGTGGAGCCTGCAGACAGGCATGCGACATGACTTCTCGACTGGTCCTTCTCGTACTTGGGCAGCGTTCGGGGTTCAGGGGATCGCGCCGTACTTCTTCGAAGTGGAAGCGACGATTTACGTTTCCGATGAGGGCCGAATGGCTGTGCGCCTCGCAAGTGACTATGACCTGCGGCTCACGCAGCGATTGATTCTTCAGCCCGAGGTGAAAGTGCAGTGGTTCGGCGAGGATGATCCCGAGAACCGTATTGGCTCAGGTTTGTCCACCACGGAGCTTGGACTGCGGCTGCGCTACGAACTGCGCCGCGAGTTTGCACCGTATGTCGGCGTTCATTGGGAACGCGCCTTTGGCGACACTGCAGACTTCGCGCGGGCAGCGCAGCGCGAGGTGAGCGAATGGTCGGCGGTGGCGGGGATGAGGGTATGGTTCTAGATCAGGCTGTACGCTGTGGACTGTAGGCTGTAG
>DATCLP010000318.1:0-4622 GCA_036563855.1 Steroidobacteraceae bacterium
CTGCGAACACGCTCGAGGACATCTGCGCGCCGCGCAGATCGGCGCGGATCAGTCGAGCATCCCGCAAGATCGCGACATTGAGGTTGCAGCCCACTAGCTTCGCGTCGGTCAGGTTCGCGCGTTGCAGTTCCGCGCCGAAAAGTCTTGCTCCCGAGAAATCGAGCCGCGATAGATCGGCGCCAGGCGCAGCGAGGTAGGTGAAATCTCTGGCACCGTCTGCCAACCTCCGTTCGATATCCTCACGCGTTAGCTGCTCGGCGAAGCTCGCACCTATCGCCAGAATCGACGCAATGACGCATGTGCGGGCGATGAGGCGGGACATCGCTGCTCCAGAGGGCTACTCTGCTCGAGACACGCATCGAGCATGCAGAGTCCGTGCCTCTTATCGAATCGCTTCGCACTTTCGTGCATTGGACGGTGACTATGAAGACGATACCCACACAGAACTCGAATCAGCAGTCCGCCGCAGCGCGCACCCATCTCGAAGAGCTGCTCGATAAGGCACTTGCGGATACTTTCCCTGCGAGCGACCCGGTCTCGTATCTGGTTCCTGAAGAACCGGAAGGTGCGGCGAAGAAAAAGACGCCGCCTGCTCCGAAAGGGAATAGGGAATAGGGAAAAGGGAAAGGGAAACCAGGGTAACGGGAAGGCGCACTACCACCCGCTCACGATTCACGCGCCACGATCAGGTAGCGCTGCATGCGCTCGCGAATCGCCGGCGTCAACGGCATCGAGCCATTCGGTCCCACGTAGACCATCGAAGTATCCTGCACGGCGACGCACTTGCCTTCTTGGAACAAGGCGCAGCACAGCAAGTACGACGAGTTGCCGATCCGCCCGATTCCCACGCCCGCATCGATCGGCGCCGGAAAGAATGCTTCATTGACGAAGTGCAGCGTCATCTGCGCAACGACGACGCGAATCGGCGAGTCCGCCTGATAGATCTCCCGCCCGACGGTTTCCATCTGAAACGCAACTCGCGCGTCTTCCGTGTACTGAACCAGAGAGACGTTGTTGATGTGCCCCCGAATGTCCAGATCGCCGAATCGAGTCGGCATTTGCAAATGAAAGGGATAGGTCTCGGGACGAAGGCGCGAAGGGTCGGGGCGGCTGGACATCGGACTCAGGCTGTAGGCTGTAGACTGTCGGCTGTAGGTTCGAATTTTTCGGCATAGGCTACAGCACATCTCGGGCTCTGGGCACTGGGTACTGGGCTTTGGTCGACCAAAGCGATTGTCGAAGTCATCCCCTAGAAAGAGTCAGAGACCGCAGCCAGCACGCGCACGCGCGCTTCCACACCTGCAGCCTCCGGCCTACAGTCTATAGCCTAAATAAAGATCGTCGCCGGATGCTCCAACTTCTCCTTGAGCGCTTGGATCATCTCGGCAGCGTCGTAGCCGTCGATGAAGCGGTGATCGAAGGACGATGAGAGATTCATCATCAGGCGTACGGCAACGGCGCCTTGATAAATGACTGGGCGTTCGATGGCCTTGTTGACGCCGATGATTGCGACTTCGGGTGCATTGATGATCGGCGTGGAGACGATGCCGCCGAGCTTGCCGAGGCTCGTGATCGTGATCGTCGAGCCGCCGAGCTCGGTACGGCTTGCGGTGCCGTTGCGTGCCGCTTCGGAAACCCGACGAATCTCAGCAGCGAGCTGATGCAGCGACATCGTCTCCGCGTGCCGCACGACCGGTACTTTCAGGCCCGTCGAGGTTTGCGTGGCGATGCCGAGATGCACGCCGCGATACTGAACGAGCACGTTGCGCTCGGCATCGTAGCGCGCATTGCACTTCGGGTGAGTCTCTAGCACTCGAATCAGCGCCATGCCGATGAACGGCAAGTACGTGAACGGCGGCGTGCCCGCAGTAAGCTTGCTGTTCAAATGCTTGCGCAGGCGCTCGAGCTCGGTGATGTCGACTTCCTCGACATACGAGAAGTGCGGGATGTTGCGTTTCGATTCCGCGACACGCTGAGCGCTGACGCGTCGAACGCCGAGGATTCGAATTTCCTCCGTTTCGGTGCGCGGTGCGATCGCAACGCCCGGCGGTCGCGCCGTCGTCGCGGGCCGCGCGTGCATTTCGAGCACGGCATCCAAGTCCTGACGCAGGATGCGTCCGTCGCGCCCGCTGCCCTTGATCGTCGTCAGATCGATACCCGCTTCGCGCGCACGGCGCCGCGTCGCCGGAGACGCCATGACGCGCTTGGTTCCCGCGGCTGCAGGTCCAGGAGCAACCGTGCTCGATGCAGCTGGCGCTTCTTCTTTCTGTTCGACTTTCTGTTCGACCGCACGCTCAGCGTCCTCTTGTTCCGCTGGACTCTCTTCGCCGTTCGCGCGAGCTCGAGCGGACGCGACCTCGGCGTGCTCTTCCGCGCCATCCGTTTCGATGACGATCAACTCCGCGCCGACCGCGATCTGATCGCCCGGCTCGCCGGCAAGCGAGATGACTCGTCCTGCCACCGGCGCGGGCATCTCGACGACGGCTTTGTCCGTCGCCATCTCGACCATCGGCTGGTCTTCTTTGACGAAATCGCCGACTTTGACGCGCCAGGCGACGATCTCCGATGAGACCGTGCCTTCGCCCAGATCCGGAAGCTTGACGACGTGACGGCTCATGATTCTTCCATTACGGCTTCGATGGCTGCGCGCACGCGTGCCTGACCAGGAAAGTATTCCCACTCGAACGCATGCGGATATGGCGTATCCCATCCGGTGACGCGTTGGATCGGCGCCTCCAGATGCCAGAAGCATTCTTCTTGAATGGTCGCGACGATTTCGGCGCCGAAGCCCGCAAAGCGCGTTGCCTCGTGCGCCACGACGCAGCGACCCGTCTTTTTCACCGAAGTCCAGATCGTTTCCGCATCCAGCGGAGCGATCGTGCGAATGTCGATGATCTCTGCATCCATGTTCATGGAAGCAGCCGCGGCCGTGCACACGTGGACCATCGTTCCGTAAGTCACGATCGTGACCTGCGAGCCGGGCCGGACGACCTGCGCCGATCCGATCGGCACGCGATAGTGCCCTTCGGGGACCTCGCCCTTCGGATGCGAGCTCCAAGGTACCGCCGGCTTGTCCGGATCGCCGTCGAAGGGGCCGTTGTACAAGCGCTTCGGCTCGAAGAACACGACGGGATCGTCGTCCTCGATCGCCGAGATCAGCAGTCCCTTGGCGTCGTACGGATTCGAGGGCATGACGACTTTCAAGCCACAGACGTGCGCAAACAGCGCTTCGGGACTTTGCGAGTGCGTCTGTCCGCCGCGGATGCCGCCTCCGCACGGCGTACGGATCGTCACGGGCGCATAAAAATCGCCGCCGGTGCGGTAGCGCAGCCGCGCAAGCTCACTGACGATTTGGTCGTACGCAGGATAGATGTAATCCGCAAATTGAATCTCTGCGACCGGACGCAAACCGTTCACGGCCATGCCGATCGCGGTGCCGACGATGCCGCCCTCCGCGATCGGCGTATCCAGCACGCGATGTTCGCCGTACTTGCGCTGCAAACCGTCGGTTACACGGAACACGCCGCCGAAGTAGCCCACGTCCTCGCCCATCACGATGACGTTCGGATCGCGCGCCATCATGACGTCCAAGGCGGAATTCAACGCCTGAATCATGTTCATCTGGCTCATGACCGTTTGAGCTCCTTTGCGAGCTGCATACGTTGACGAGCGAGATTCGGAGTCATCTCCTTGAGCACGTCTTCGAACATCGTTGCGGGATCGAGCTGCGGACCGCTCGTGAGCGAGCCGTAGGTGTTCGCCTCGCGCCACGCTGCGGAGACTTCTTCCTCGCACTGTTTCATCAGCATGGCTTCGCGCTCTTCGGTCCATTCGCCGAGCGCGATCAAGTGCGACTTCAGACGCTCGATCGGATCGCCGAGCGGCCAACGTTCGTATTCGTCCTTCGGGCGGTAGCGGGACGGATCGTCGCTCGTCGAATGCGGTGCGGCGCGATACGTGACGAGCTCGATCAGAGTCGGACCGTATCCCTTGCGCGCACGCTCGGCGGCCCACTGCGTCACCGCGTACACCGCGAGGAAATCGTTGCCGTCCACGCGAATGCCCGGAATGCCGTAGCCGGGGCCTCGCGCGGCGAACGAGCCGGCCTCGCCGCCCGCAAACGCTTGGAACGTAGAGATCGCCCACTGATTGTTGACGATGTTCAGCAACACCGGCGCGCGATAGACCTGCGCGAACAGCAGCGCGTGATGGAAATCGGCTTCGGCCGTGCTGCCGTCGCCGATCCAACTCGCCGCAACTCGGTCTTCGTTCTTGATCGCGGCTGCCATTGCCCAGCCCACGGCGTTCGGGAACTGCGTCGCAAGATTGCCGGAAATCGAAAAAAGGTTCCCTTCGCGCCAGTGATACATGACAGGCAACTGACGTCCCTTGCACATGTCGCGGGAGTTCGAAAGCAGCTGGCACATGAGATCGACGAGCTTGCGCCCGCGCACGATCTGCAGCCCCTGGTTCCGGTATGAGGGAAACAGCATGTCGCCTGGACGCAGCGCCATGCCTTGTGCGACCGACACGGCTTCTTCGCCGGTCGACTTGATATAGAACGTGATCTTTCCCTGGCGCTGCGCACGATGCATGCGGTCGTCGAACACGCGCGTCAGCAC
>DATCLP010000319.1:0-7459 GCA_036563855.1 Steroidobacteraceae bacterium
GAGCACACCTGCGTAACTCAGGGCAAGCGCAATCCATTGCGCGCGGCTCACGCGATGCCTGAACAGCACGACGCTCAAGATCAGCACGATCGTCGGATTCAGGTACAGAATCAGGCGCTCCAGGCTCGCGCCAATGTACTGCAGTCCTAGGAAATCCAGGAAGCTCGCGAGATAGTAGCCGCTAAAGCCCAAGCCGCTGATGACGAGCCAGTCGCGGCGCGTAAGGGGCTCTGCACGTCGGCTCGTTTTCCACGCGAGCATCACGAATAGCGGTAGCGCGAAGAGCATGCGATACATGATCGCCGTCACTGCATCGACGCCGTACCGATAGGACAGCTTCACGATGATCGCCTTACCGGAAAATGCGACGGCGCCCGCCGCCGCGACCGCAAGGCCGCTCCACAACGCTCGCCGCTCGACGGCTTCCACCGGTCGCACGTTCGCGGTCAACGCGGACTTCCTAGGACGCGCTTTAGCCCGATCTCGCCCGCGGGTCGAATCGTGATGAGCCGCGAATTGCGTTCGCGCCGTACCCAGCCTCGCTCGAGCAATCGTTCGAGAAATGCCGCGCCGAGTGCACCGGCGAGATGATTACGGCGCTCGCTCCAATCGAGGCACGCGCGGCACAACGCGCGGCGCTGGGAGCGCAGCCGCTCGACGTCGATGCCGAAACGCGCCATCCAGCGAGCGCCTTCCGCAGTCAACGTAAGCGACTCGCCGACGAAGCAAATCAGCTCGTTACGTAGCAGCCTGTCGTAAATGTCGACGGCGATTTCGCCTGCGAGATGGTCGTAACAGACACGAGCCTTGCGCAACGCCGGTTCTTTCGGTCCGGTGCGCAATCGTGCCGTCTTGTCGGCGACGCCGATCATCTGTTCGAGCAGGTGTGCGACGTCCTCGTTCGCGATGCCGAAATAGCGATGCCGTCCTTGCGAGCGCACCGTGATCAAGCCCGCATCGAGGAGTTTTCGCAGGTGGCTGCTACCTGTTTGCTTCGTGATGCCGGCGCAGTTCGCCAGCTCCGTTGCGGTGAGCGCGCGTCCCCCCATCAGCGCCGCCAGCATTTCCGCGCGCACGGGATCACCGATAGCGGCTGCGATGCGCGTGATGCTCGGTCCGATGCTCATGTGGTCGCTCGCTAGCGGCGGGATCGTGAGTTTGATCTGTCGCGCCGGTTCGACGGTTCGATCCGGCTCGAACCGTTAGTGTGCCACGTCTCGCTATCGTGGGATTTCCAATTGGCGATGGAGGCATCGATGACGATCACATGTTTCATTCGGTATCGAATCGATCCGCACCGGCTCGAGTCGTTCGAACGGTATGCGAAGCGCTGGGGCGAGATCATTCCGCGTTGCGGCGGTCAGCTCATCGGGTACTTCCTGCCGCACGAAGGAACCAACTACGAGGCGTTCGGTTTGATCGCCTTCGACAGTCTTGCGGCGTACGAAGCGTATCGCGCGCGGCTCAAGGCAGATCCGGAGGGTGCGGAGAACTTCGCATTCGCGCGCGAGCATCGCTTCATCCTGGAGGAGGAACGTACGTTCCTACGCGCGGTAGACGGAACGTTCGCGACAGGCTCGCGGGAGGTCCGACCATGATTGCCGTGATTTTCGAAGTCGAGCCGACTGCCGAAGGGCGAGAGGCCTATCTGAATACGGCTGCATCGCTGCGACCGTTGGTGGAAGGCGTCGACGGTTTTCTCGGCGTCGAGCGGTTCGAGAGCCTCACGACGCCGGGAAAGTTGCTCGCTTTGTCCTGGTGGCGCGACGAGAACGCCGTGCGCGCGTGGCGCGAAATGCCCGAGCATCGCGAAGCGCAACGTAAGGGACGCGAGCAATGGTTCTCGAACTATCGCATTCGGGTGGCGGAGATGGTACGCGATTACGGTCGCGGCGACAGGCCACAGCAGGACGACGGGCTTCGGGCTACGGACTACGGTAAGAACACGGAGCACAGGGTCGGCGGCGAGGAAGAGAATCGCTAGTCGAAATCGCGCAAATGCGCAAATGTGTGCTTGCGATTCCCTCCCCTGCGAAGCGGGGGAGGGGTAGGGGGGGCTTCCTATTCCCTATTCGCTTGCACGTCACCCGATGCCTGCGGCGCCGGAGTCTTCGTCCCGAGCTGGCTGAACAGCTTGTCGATCATGCGGCTCACGTACTGCGGCGACTTCGTGTTGCGTGCGAACAGAGCGTAAACCGCCGGGACGACGAGCAGCGTGAGCAGCATCGACACCATGACGCCGTAGAACACAACGACACCGATCGGGCGACGTTGCTCAGCGCCTGCGCCAGTCGCGAGCAAGAACGGAATTGCACCGAACGAAGTACACAAGCTCGTCATGAGCACCGGGCGCAGACGCGCCACTGCACCTTGGACGATCGCTTCGTAAAATTCGACGCCGCGGTCGCGCAGCTGATTCGCGAACTCGACGATCAGTACGCCGTTCTTGGCGGCAAGGCCGATCAACAGCACCACCGCGATCTGGCTGAAGATGTTGATGCTGATGCCGGCAATCTTCAGTCCGAACACCGCGCCGATGACCGCGAGCGGCACCGTCGACATGATGATCAGCGGATGGACGAAGCTTTCGAACTGAGCCGCGAGCACCAGGAACACGACGGCAAGTGCGAACACGAACGTGAAGTAGAGCTGTTGGCCGGACCGGACGTATTCGCCCGATTCGCCGTCCCACATAAGTGTCGCACCAGGCGGCAACTCGCGTGCGACAGTCTCTTCGAACCATTCGACCGCATCGCCCATGGTGTATCCCGGTGCGAGGTCCGCTGAAATCTTGATGGCGCGCAACCGATTGAAACGTCCGAGCCGGACGGCGCCGGCCGCTTCCTCCACCTTGACGACGTTCGAGAGCGGGATCAGCTCGCCGCTACGGCTCGAGCGCACGTGGATGTTCGTGAGATCCGTAATCGTCCGGCGTTCGTCGTCGCTCGCCTGAAGAATGACGTAGTACTCGCGCCCTCGATCCACGTAGGTCGTGACCCTGCGGGAGCCGAGCACGGTCTCGAGCGTGCGACCGACGGTTTGCAGCGATACGCCGAGATCCGCGGCACGATTGCGGTCCACGGACACGCGTAGCTGCGGCTTGCGTTCCTTCCAATTCGTATCGACGTTTTGCAGCCCCGGATTTGCTTGGGCGAGCTGCATCATTTTGTCGGACCACTGCGCAAGCGATTCGTAGTCGGGACCGCCGATCACGGCTTGCACAGGTGCGCCGAAGCCGCGCCGACCCAAGCTTCCCGGCTGACCCGCAAAGGCGCGCACGCCGGGCATCTTGCGAACCTCTTCCATGATGGATTGCGTGATCTCCTGAGCCGAGCGCTCGCGCTCGCTCCAGTCCTTCAAAATCACAATGGCTCGGGCCGAGTTCACGTCGCCGCCGCCCATGAAGCTTGGCACGCGAATCATCACGCGCTCGATGTCGCCTTTCTCCATTTCCTTGTTGACGATGGCCTCCAGCTGGCGCGCCTGCTCTTCCATGTACTCCATGCTGGCGCCCTCAGGGCCTTCGATCGTGATGAAGACGCGCCCGACGTCGGCAGCCGGCGCGAACTCGGTCGGAATCGTTCGGAACAGCAGTCCACCGATCACCACGACGACACCGACGACGGCAAGGACCCGCCAGGGTCGCCGAATCATCGAGTGCAGCAGGCGGTCGTAGCGTACGGCGAGCTTACGGAAGAAGCGGTCGACCAAATCCGCGAATCGATTCGTGCCGCCATGGGCGCGCATCAGCTTCGAGCACATCATCGGTGTGAGCGTCAGCGCAACCAGCGCCGAGATCAACACGGACGCTGCAAGCGTCAAACCGAACTCGCGGAACAACCTGCCGAGATCGCCCGGCAGGAAGGCGATCGGCACGAACACGGCGCAGAGCGTCAAGGTCGTGGCGATGACGGCAAAGCCGATCTCGTGCGATCCGGTAATCGAGGCAACGGGCGTGGGCTCCCCCAATTCGGTGCGGCGATGGATGTTCTCGAGCACGACGATGGCATCGTCGACCACCAGGCCGATCGCAAGAACGAGGCCGAGGAGCGTCAGTACGTTGATCGAATAGCCGAGCGCGTACATCACGGTGAATGCAGCGATGATCGCCACCGGGATCGTGGCCGCCGGAATGAGCGTCGACCGAAGGCTCCCGAGGAACGCGTAGATCACCCCGAGCACGGAGATCAGCGCGAAGATCACTGCGATCAGCACCTCGTGCAACGCGGCTTCGATCGCGATGCCGTTGTCGACGCTAATGTCGAGCGACGCGCCCTCCGGTAGCGTCTGGCGGACGCGTTCGAGCTCCGCGCGAACGCCTCGCACGATGTCGAGCGTGTTGCCTTTCGATTGCGCTTCGATACCGATACCGACACCCGGGTTGCCGCCGAAGCGTGTGAAGCTGCGCTCGTCCTCGGCGGCAAGCTCGACCTTCGCTACTTCCCCGAGCCGTACGAGATGTCCGTCGGGACCGCGCGCGATGACCAGATTGCGAAAGTCGTCTTCGGTCTCGAGGCCCACGATCGTACGCAATGAGAACTCGCGCTTCAGCGATTCGAGCCGTCCTGCGGGCAGCTCGATGTTCTCGCGGCGCAACGCGTCCTCGATGTCGGAGACGGCGAGCCGCCGTGCCGCCAACGCTTGGCGATCGATCCAGATCCGCATTGCGTAGCGACGGCCGCCGTTGGTGCTCACGCGCGCGACACCGGGGACGGTCGAGAACCGATCGACGAGATAGCGCTCGGCATAGTCCGTCACTTCCAGCGTCGACATCTTCGTCGAGCTGAAGTGCAGGAACATGACCGATTCCTGGCTCGAGTCGGCCTTGATGATCTGCGGCGGATCGGCTTCTTCCGGCAACAAGCCGAGCACGCGCGAGACGCGGTCGCGTACATCGTTGACGGCGGCATCGACGTCGCGGCTGATATCGAACTCGATGCGGACATCCGAGCGCTCGTCGCGGCTGTCGGACTCGATCTTGATGATGCCCTCGATGCCTGCGATCGCATCTTCGATCACCTGTGTGATCTTCGTTTCGATGACGGGTGCCGAGGCGCCTCGGTAGATCGTCGAGATCGAGACGAAGGGACGGTCGATATCCGGGTATTCGCGCGTGGCGAGCCGGTCCAACGAAACCAAACCGAAAATGATCAGCAGCAGGCTGATGACGGTCGCGAAGACCGGACGTCGGACCGAAATTTCAGAGATGATCATGTCGGTGGATCCTGATTGAGCCGCAGCGCCAAGCCCTGCTGTAGGGCTTTCGAGGGGACTGGCACGCAGACCGAACAGGCGGGCGGCAGTGCGCGGCACCTCAGGCAGCAACGCCCCCTTCGACCGCGGGCGGTGCCTATTGTGTCAATTCGATAGCCGGTTTTTCTGTGAAGTTTCCATAGCAATTCGGCCGAATCGAGCGCGAAGGGTCAAGCCAATCCCCAGACCCACGCTCCGACCGCAATGCCGCATGCGACGACGCCGAGAAAACCCTGCGCCAGGGGCGTGTCGAGTCGCCGGGAGACGAGCTTGGCCTGCAGGATGCCGGTTCCGACGCCGGTGGCGAATCCGGCAATGTGCGCGATCACGTCGGTGCGCTCGCCGCCCACGCCTGTAAATGCGAGCAGGGCGACCGCCGCAAGGAGCGGCGCCGCACGGTGCGCCCAGCGCTGAAACCGGCTTTGGCCGCGGCGCCACGCGAACGCACCGACGAGGCCGAGCATCGCGAATACGGCCGTCGACGCGCCGATGCTGCTCTGCTGTGTCCCCATGAGACTGGCATCCAGTAGGTTCGCTGCGGACGCGGCGATCAGAATGCTTGCCCACGCGCGACCGGCGCCCAGCAACTGAGCCGCGAAGTAGGCGTAGGGAACGCCGAATGCGAGATTTCCGAGCAAGTGGCCCACGTCTGCATGCAACATCAAGGCCGTAACGATGCGCCAGGGCTCGCCTTCGATCGCCGCGCGAGTCAGCGCACCGGAGTCGTACCAATCGAAGCCGCCCACGTTGGCGCCCGCGCAATACGCAACGGCGATCATCACGAATGCATAGGCGGCAGCAGCAACCCATGCGTGCGGATGCAGCTGCAAGATCGGTGCAGCCGGTTTCGGCCGGCTTTCTTCGTCGTAGAGCCGCAATTGTTCGAGCGCCTGCTCGACGTATTCTTCGGGGACGAGGAGGGCGAAGCGGTTGTCGTTGCGCGCAATAACGTGCTCGATGCCGACGGCCCTCAGAACGAAGGCGCGCTGATCGCAATCGGTGATCAGGTACGAAGAAAAAATTTCAACGTAGGTCATGCACCCGCCGCGTCAACGCCACCTCGTCTTCATCATGCGTTCGCAGGTTGCTCGACGATCGCTTCCCGCCGCCCGCTCGTCGCCATCCAGGACCCGAACAGGATCATGATCATGCCGATCATCATTCCGGGGCCGAACGGCTCGTTCAAAACGACCACGCCGAGCAACGCCGCAACCGCCGGATTGATGTAGGCGACGACGGCCGCTCGTGCGGCACCTGCATTGTGTATCAAATAGAAGAAAAGCATCAGCGCCAAAGCAGTGCACACGATTCCTAGGGCAATCACGGCGGTCAACGACGTTGCGGCCACGGCGTGTGTCGGGGCGAAGTACACCGCGAAGGGAGCGAGCACGATGGCAGCGACCGTGAGACTGGCCGCGGTCGCGCCGAGCTCATCGATGCCGGCCAAGTGACGCTGGACGATCAGCGGACCGATGGCGTATCCGAGCACCGCCAAGAAGGCGATCGCTGCGCCTAACCATTGCTCAGCGCCTTCAAAGCGATCGATGCCGAGGAGGGCAACGACGCCTGCAAAGCCGATCGCAAGTCCGATGATTCGACGCGGTCCGACGCGTTCGCGTATGCCGAACAGCGGCGAGATGACGACAACGGCGAGCGGCACCGTCGCGATCAGGATGCCGGTGAGCGAGGAGCTGATCGTGCGTTCGGCGAGCGCAACTGCCGAAAACGGCACGACGAGCTCGACAAGTGCGAATGCAACGATGGCCCCCTTTCGCGCGAGCACGGATTTCAGAACGCCGCGATGCCAAGCAATCGGCAGGAGCACGACCGCAGCCAATCCGATGCGTGCGGCGGCAATCACTGCGGGACTCAAATCGACGAGCGCGATCTTGATCAGAAAGTACGGAATGCCCCAGATCACGCACAGGACGATGAATGCCGACCAAGTTCGTGCCGTCACTGTTGTCCCCTCGTCGCTTCGCACGGTCAAGATCGGCGCAGGATACCCGCTCGTCATGCGGGTCTGCGGCAATTGTTTCGTGACGTGGAATCACGATCCTTCGCGAGCCAACGATGTATTCAACTTCACTATCGCAGCGTGAGCTTGCGGTGCATACTGTCTCGCGACGTATACCAAGAACTCAGGGGGAACCATGGAAAGCCGAGTTTCGCTGACTCGTCGGCAGCTCCTTCAAGCCACCTCGCT
>DATCLP010000320.1:0-6025 GCA_036563855.1 Steroidobacteraceae bacterium
GGATGTGACGACGCGCACCTGGGACACCGTTCAGAAGTGCGCTAGAGCCTGAGCGGCGAAATTCCTCGGGAACGAAGTTCGCTCACACGAGACCTGATGCCGGCAGCGCTCAAAGCATTGATTCTTTGGCTCAGCATCCTCGTGCTCGCAATCGTGAACGGCATGCTGAGAGAACAGGTATTGATTCCAACGCTCGGATCGTTCGGCGGTCTGCTCCTGAGCGGCGTCATTCTCATGGCGTGCATCTTCTTCGTGGCGTGGCTTGCCGTTCCTTGGTGGGGTGCGCTCACGGCGAAGCAGTGCTGGTCGATCGGCGCTTTTTGGCTTCTCCTCACGCTGGCATTCGAATTCGTTTTCGGACGGTTCGTGCAAGGCAGAACGTTGTCCGAACTGTTGGAGGCATACAGTTTTGCCGGCGGCAACCTGTGGTCGCTCGTTCTGCTCTTCGTGTTCGTGTCCCCTCGCCTGGCGGCCCGAATACGCGGCGCCCTCTAGAACCTCTCAAACCTGCTGCGCGCCCCGCGACCGCGACCAGCCCGGGCGCGTCTTTGCGGGTCTCGTCCCGCGGGATTTCCCGTTGGTCGCCTGCGGCCGCTCATGACGTTTTGAGATAGGTTCTGGAACCATCGGGTAAAGTTTCGCTGTCACGGTCGCCGAGCCGAACACCATGTCGCTGAAAGTGAGACTCCGCATCGATCTCGACGATGCTCACGCGGTAGGTCCGGGCAAGATTGCCTTGCTCGAACGAATGCGGGACTGCGGATCGCTGTCGCAAGCCGCGCGAGAGCTCGACATGAGCTATCGCCGCGCCTGGCAATTGCTCGACAGTCTGAACACTTCGTTTCGCGAGCCGGTGATCGTTACGAGCATCGGCGGCAAGGGCGGCGGAGGCAGCGAGATTACGCCGCTCGGTCTCGAGCTGATCGAAGCCTATCGAGCGCTCGAAGCGCAGGTCACGGCGCTTGCGCAGCGGCGTTTCAAACCGCTGCGGCGACGTCTGGCCGCCTCGATGAGGCCGCGGCTTCGAGTCAGGTCGCTCGCACGCGGAAAGCGTGCCCCTGGATCGAAACGGCCTTGACCAGCACCCAAATCGGCATCTGAAGTCGCAGCCCGAGCGCAACGGACGCGGCACGCGTGAGCCGCGCAACCACGATTGCTCCGTTTCCGATGTCGACTTCGACGAGCTCTGTACCGCGCTCTTCCGTCTCGATGCGCACGATCGTGCCGGCAATCATGTTGCGCACGCTGACGCCATCGACGGCATGCGTCGCGAGAATGAGATCGCGTGCGAGCAATTGCACGCGAACGTGGGCGCCTGGCACTGCATCGGGAAGATGCGTGTGAACGATACCGGCGCCGATCTGCACGGCCGCAAGCCCGGTGCTCGGATCGCAAGAAGCGATCACTCCGTTCAGTACCGCTCCCATCGCTTCGTCGCCGACGATTGCGCGCAGCGCCGAATGTCGACTGACCGTCTCGATCGGGCCCTGCGTCGCTATCGCACCTCGGTCCATCACGACGACGTGCGTGGCCAAACGCAGAACTTCCTCGAATTGATGGCTCACGTACACGATCGGAATCTGAAGCTCATCGCGCAAACGCTCGAGATACGGCAGAACCTCCTCGCGACGCGGAGCATCGAGCGCTGCGAGCGGCTCATCGAGGAGCATCAAACGTGGCTGAGAAAGCAGCGCCCGACCGAGCGCAACCCGTTGTTTCTCGCCGCCCGACAACTCGTGCGGACGCCGATTCAGCAGCTCACGTAGACCGAGCAACGCCACGACGTGATCGAAATCGACGAAAGGCTGCGCGATGCGTGCACGCCGCTCGCCATAACGCAGATTCGCCATGACGGTCATGTGCGGAAACAGTCGTGCGTCCTGAAAGACGTAACCGATGCGACGTTGCTCCACCGGCACGCGCACGTTCGCACCGGTGTCCTCGAGCACGACGTCGTCGATCGCCACGAATGCGCGATCGGCTTGCAGCAGGCCAGCGATGCAATTGACGAGCGTGGTCTTGCCGCATCCCGAACGGCCGAACAGTGCGATCGTGCCGGGCGTCGGCACTTCGATCGACACATCGAGCGCGAAATCCGCGCGCCGCTTGCGAACCGCGATACGCAGCATCAGCGCCCCAACGTCCGGCGCATGCGGCGCGCGAGAAATTCAGCGACGAGCAAGCCGCACAGTCCGAGCGCGAAAGAGATGCTCGCCAAGCGTGCTGCGAGCGCTTCCCCGCCCGGCGTTTGCAAAGCCGTGTAGAGCGCGAGCGGCAACGTGCGCGTCTCGCCGGGAATATTCGAGACGAACGTAATGACGGCACCGAACTCTCCGAGACCAGCGGCAAACGCGGTGACGGCGCCAGCCAGGATGCCCGGCACCATCAACGGCAAGGTGATCGTGAAAAACCGATCCCACGGACCTGCACCGAGCGTTCGTGCGGCATCTTCGAGTCCGGGATCGACGGCTTCGAGCGACAACCGGATCGCACGCACCATGAGCGGAAACGTCATGACGGCCGTCGCGAGCGCCGCGCCGCTACTGGTAAAAACGAGCCGAATTCCGAACGCTTGGTCCAGCCATTGACCGATGGGTCCGCGCACGCCGAACAACAGCAGGAGTACGTAGCCGACCACGACCGGCGGCAGAACGAGCGGCAGATGAACGATCGCATCAAGCACGACTCTGCCGCGCAATCGGCCGCGCGTGAGCAGCCATGCGACCACGATCGCGATCGGCAGGCTGACGATCACGCTGCGCGCAGCGATCGAGAGGCTCAGGCGAACGGCGTCCAATTCAGCGGGGGTCAGCATGGCCGGACATCATTGATTTGCGGACAAGTATAGCCAGGCACGGCCCATGCGCCGGCCCGAATCGGCGCCAAGATGGCAATGCGCCCGATGCGCCTTTAAGATGGAGCCCGCGTTTGCGGCAGGTCCTTGGGTTCAACAACGATTAGGGGGTTTTCGATGAAGGCTCGTATCGCTTCAGCGCTGTTGCTTGGGGGCTTGCTCGCAAGCGGGTTTGCCGTTGCTGAGTGCGTGTACCCGAAGGCGCCTACCAACATTCCCGACGGCAAGACGGCGACCGAAGAAGAGATGATCGCCGGCATGCGCGCGGTGAAGGAATACAACGAACAGGTAAACGCTTACCTGAGCTGCCTCGAAATGAAGACGCAATCCGATATCGCTGCCGCAGGTTCGGATGCCTCGCCCGAGACGATTGCGCAGATCAAGGCCATCAACGCCAAGCGGCACAATGCAGCGGTGGAGGAGCTGGAAGCACATGCAGCCCGCTTCAACGAACAAGTCAGGATCTTCAAGGCGCGCGGTAAACAGAAGAGCTGACGCGCCCGAGCTCATCGACACGCAGTCGTGCGAACCCGGCGTCTCGAGAGAGGCGCCGGGTTTTTCATTTCTTGGGGCGGCAATGGATCGGGCCGCACTTCCCCTAGCCGGCCCATTGCTTATGTGAACACGCCGCTTTCTGAGCGCTGTTTCACGAACGCTCGACTCAAGCCACGAAGCAACGAGCCGTTCCAGAAACATGAAGCTCCCGAGCATCCAAGCGACGCTCGGGGATTCTGTTGAGACATCAGGGGAAGGGCCTTATGAAAAAATCGGTCGTGCTTCGCTGCATCGCTGCTTTCGCATTCGCATGCGCCGCTTCCGCTCAGGCGGACTGCGTGTTCCCAAAAGCGCCGGCGACGATTCCGGACGGCAAGACCGCGACGGAAGAAGAAATGCTCGCTGCAATGAACGCGTTCAAGGCCTACAACGAGGCCGTGAACGAGTACGGCAAGTGCCTCGACGAGGAAACGAAGAGCAAGGCGGCGGGCACCGCTCAGCTCATGCAGCTCAAGCAGATGCAGGCGAAAAAGCTCAATGCCGCCATGGATGAGCTGCAGGCCAAAGCCAAGCTGTTCAACGAACAAGTGCGAATCTTCAAGTCGCGATAGACGCACTCGCTGCGGCCCCGTAGAAGGCCGGGACCCTTACGAAAACTTCACACGCTGCAGTGCGACATCGGTCGCACTCCCCGAGATTCGTCGCGCACGAGGGGTTAAGACCGGGCCGCGGCTGCCGATGGCGCTGAAGGTTGCCGATGAAACCCTTCATCGGCCGGGACTTAACTCAATACGTTTTGGAGAACTGCGTCGATGAAGCTCAAGTCGCTCAAAGCCGTCGCGGCTGTATTGCTTGCAACCGGCTCTTTCGCTGCGCACGCGGACTGCGCGTATCCGAAAGCCCCCGCTTCCATCCCGAACGGTGCAACGGCGACTGAGGCTGAGATGCTCGCCGCGATGGAGGCTTTCAAAGCCTATGACGCCGCTGTGAAGGCGTACGGCCAGTGCCTCGAAGAGGAAACGAAGAGCAAGGCGGCAGGCACCGCGCAGCTCATGCAGTTGAAGACGATGCAGGCGAAGAAGCTGAACGCCGCTGTCGACGAGCTGCAGGCCAAGGCCAAGCAGTTCAACGAGCAAGTCCGAATCTTCAAGGCACGCTCGGGCTGAAAAACCTGGTTCCCCGTGACACACTTCGACGCCCGGTGGGGTTCGCTCACCGGGCGTTTTCGTTCATGGGCCTGTAAGTCGATGACAACACCCGCAGAAGCCACTGCCGCCATTCGATCCCGCGCTCCCCTGCTTCAAGCTGAAGTTGCACCCCTGCACGTGTTACCGGGTGCGATTCTGCGCGAGCCGATCGTTGCCACGCGCGATCAGCCGCCATTCGACCGCGTCACGATGGACGGCATTGCCATTGCGAGCACCGCTTTCATCGAAGGACGACGCGCGTTTCGAATCGCCGGAACGCAGGGTGCCGGATCGCCGCGTCAGAAATTGCCTTCTCCCGACACGTGCATCGAAGTCATGACCGGCGCGGTGCTGCCCGAAGGCTGCGACTGCGTCGTTCCCGTCGAGCGCATCACGGTCGAAGACGGCACTGCGACGATTGCCGAAAACTTCCCCGCCGGCGCCCAGTTGAACGTTCACCAGCGCGGCCTCGATTGTCGTGCCGGCGACATGCTGCTCGAACGCGGCACGCGCATAGGCGCGCCGGAATTGGCAGTCATCGCCTCGAATGGACTTTCGCAGGCGACGATTTCGCGCCGACCGCGCATCATTGTCGTCTCGACGGGCAACGAGCTCGTCGATCCCGGCACGCCCGTGCAGGACTGGCAGATCTATCGCTCGAACGTGTACGGCGTGCTGACCGCGCTGCAACGGCGTGGTTACATGGACCTCGCGCACGATCACATGCCCGACGATCTCGATGCCATGCGTGCACGTTTGCGCTCGCATCTGTCGACCCACGATGTGCTCATCCTGAGCGGCGGCGTCTCCATGGGCCGATTCGACTACGTGCCTCGGGCACTGAGCGAGCTCGGCGTCGACAAGGTATTTCACACGATCGAACAGCGTCCCGGACGGCCGATGTGGTTCGGTGTGGGCGCGAACGGGCGGATGGTGTTCGCGCTGCCGGGTAATCCGGTCTCCACGCTGATCTGTCTGGCCCGCTACGTTTATGACGGTCTCGACGTCGCGATGGGCGCACCCCCCCGTGCGGTCGAGCAGGTCCCTCTGGCGGCGGATGTCGAGGTCAAGCCGCCATTGACGCTGTTCATGCCGGTCAAATTGGCGTATGACGGTTCCGGCGCTCGGGCCGAGCCCCGACCGACGAAGGGGTCGGGCGATTTCACGTCGCTGATCGGGACCGACGGTTTCGTGGAGCTGCCCCCCGGGCCAAGAGTTTTGTCAGCGGGGACGGTCGTTCCGTTCTATCGGTGGTAGTCTCCGGGGCATAGGTCCGCGATCCGACCTCGAGATCCAAGACCGAGGATCACCGGCCGAACTTGTGGCCGGGACAGGTGCCGAAAAACGTAGGTGCTTCGCACGCCAGACGAGCGCATAACGCATGTCCGATTCCTCTGTCGTTTCGCTGCCGACCGCACAACATCCGCGCGATACGCTCGGGCGGCCGCTGCACGACTTGCGAATTTCGGTCATGGACCGGTGCAACTTC
>DATCLP010000321.1:0-4155 GCA_036563855.1 Steroidobacteraceae bacterium
CGCTTGGACATGCGGGGACGTCAGTCGTGACCGGTTCGTGATTAGCCGCCGATGGCCGACCATCATGCCTGTGTGTGCCCGGACAATCGAGCGCACTGTGTCGCAACTCGGATCGGACTCGCGGCCGGGCGATGAGACCATTGCCCGGCCGCTCACGAATCACGAGTCACGAGCCGCTCAGGCGTCCTTCTTCTTGTCTTTCACTTCCTCGAACTCGGCATCGAGCACATCGTCCTGGCCCTTCGCCCCGCCGGCACCGGCGCTTGCGGACGCCTCGGCACCTGCGCTCTGCTGGGCATATGCCTGCTGCGCCAAGGAAGCCGACGCCTTCGCGAGCGCCTCGATCTTCCTGTCGATCACGTCCTTGTCATCGCCCGAAACAGCGCGTTTCAGATCGGAGATCGCCGATTCGATGTTCGCGCGATCGCTCGGCTGCACCTTCTCGCCCAGTTCCTTGAGCGACTTCTCGGTCGCGTGAATCAAAGCATCGGCCTTGTTGCGCGACTCGACGAGCTCGCGGAACTTGCGGTCTTCCTCCGCATGCGACTCGGCGTCCTTGATCATGCGCTGGATCTCTTCTTCCGAGAGACCGCTGGACGCCTTGATCACGATCTTTTGCTCCTTACCCGTCGCCTTGTCGCGCGCCGAAACGTTCAGGATGCCGTTGGCATCGATATCGAACGTCACCTCGATCTGCGGCACGCCGCGCGGCGCGGGCGGAATACCCTCGAGGTTGAACTGACCGAGCGACTTGTTGTCCGCCGCGCGCTGGCGCTCGCCTTGCAGGACGTGAATCGTCACGGCGCTCTGGTTGTCGTCCGCCGTCGAGAACACCTGCGTCGCCTTCGTCGGAATCGTCGTGTTCTTCTCGATCAGCTTCGTCATGACGCCGCCGAGCGTCTCGATACCGAGCGACAACGGAGTCACGTCGAGCAGCAGCACGTCTTTGACTTCGCCCGACAAGACGCCAGCCTGAATGGCTGCACCCACTGCAACTGCTTCGTCAGGATTGACGTCCTTGCGCGGCTCTTTGCCGAAGAAGTCCCGGACGTACTTCTGCACGAGCGGCATGCGCGTCTGGCCGCCGACCAGGATGACTTCCGAAATATCCTTGATCGAAAGATCGGCGTCCTTGAGCGCAATCCGGCACGGCTCGATCGTTCTCTGCACCAAGTCCTCGACGAGCGACTCGAGCTTCGCACGCGTGAGCTTCACGTTCAGATGCTTCGGACCGGACGCGTCCGCCGTGATGTACGGCAGGTTGATGTCGGTCTGCTGACTCGAAGACAGCTCGATCTTCGCCTTCTCGGCAGCCTCCTTGAGGCGCTGCATCGCAAGCGGATCGCGACGCACGTCGACGCCGCTCTCCTTTTTGAACTCTTCGGCGATGTAATCGATGATGCGCTTGTCGAAGTCCTCGCCGCCCAGGAACGTATCGCCGTTCGTGGCAAGCACCTCGAATTGGCGCTCACCGTCGACGTCCGCGACTTCGATGATCGAAATATCGAACGTACCGCCGCCGAGGTCGTAGACCGCGATCTTGCGATCTCCGCCTTGCTTGTCGAGGCCATAAGCGAGCGCTGCCGCCGTCGGCTCGTTGATGATGCGCTTGACATTGAGGCCGGCGATGCGACCTGCGTCTTTGGTCGCCTGACGCTGCGAGTCGTTGAAGTAGGCGGGCACGGTGATGACTGCGTCGGTCACGGTCGTGCCGAGAAAATCCTCCGCAGTCTTCTTCATCTTCTGCAGGACGCGCGCCGAGATTTCCGGAGGCGCCATCTTCTTGCCCTGCACTTCCACCCAAGCGTCTCCGTTATCGGCCCGTACGATCTTGTAGGGCACCATGCCGACGTCCTTCTGCACGACATCGTCCTCGAAGCGACGGCCAATGAGCCGCTTGACGGCGAACAGCGTGTTCTGAGGATTGGTCACCGCCTGGCGCTTGGCCGACTGCCCGACGAGCACCTCGTTGTCCTTCGTGAAGGCGACGATCGACGGGGTCGTGCGATCGCCTTCGCTGTTCTCGATCACGCGAGGCTTGCCGCCCTCCATGATCGCAACGCACGAGTTCGTCGTGCCGAGGTCGATGCCGATCACTTTGCTCATGGCCAATAACTCCTACTGCGAGAGACGTTTAAAGCTGGAAGCTCAAAAAACCTTGATTGATGGGCTAAATGCGGACCCCGATGGGCCTTTCAAGCTGTTTTTGCGCGGAATGTGAAATCGGCATCGGCGTCAGGACGCTTGGGTCGGCGCTTGGGTCACGATGACTCGCGCGGGGCGCAACACGCGGCCGTTCAGCAGGTAACCCTTCTGCACCACTTGGGCGACAGTATTCGGCGGGAGATCCGCGGAAGGCTGCACGGCCATGGCCTCGTGAAACTCGGGATTGAACGATTCGCCAGCCGGATTGATTTCGACGACACCCGCCCGTTCGAAGGCCTTCGCGAGGAGCCTCAACGTCGCTTCTGTTCCCGTCCGTAGCGCCTCGCCCGTGGCTTCGCTCGCCAACCCGAGCTCGAGGCTGTCCTTCACTCCGATCAGGTCGTTCGTGAACCGCTCGATGGCGAATTTGTGGGCCTGCTCCACATCGCGGGCGGCGCGCTTACGCACGTTCTCCAGCTCTGCCAATGCTCGCAAGTAGAGGTCGCGCTGTTCGGCGATGCGAGCCTCCGCCGCGCTGAGCGCCTCTTTCAGCGCATCGATATTCATTTCGGAAGTCGCCTCGGGTGTCTGCTCAGAAGTCGCCTCAGGCGTCGGGGTGGCACCACCGTTCGCCGAATCGGCGGCGTTCTGCTCGTTGGACATCGTCATGATTTGCGCGGGTCTCCGTCTTGTTCAAAGCAAAAGACCGCCGCGGCCCGACGGCCGGGGGTCAAGCGTGTCGTGGGATCTGCGGCCCGGATAACTCGAATTCAAGAGCCGAACCGAGTTCGAGCGACGGCGCTTCTCTCAGTGTCGGCCGTCGAGCGCCGACCCCAGGAGCTTGGCCGTGATATCCACGATGGGTATGACGCGCTCGTAAGCCATCCGGGTCGGGCCGATTACCCCGAGCACGCCGACAACTTCATGGTCGAGCGTGTACGGGGCCGTGACGATACTGCAGTCGTCGAGGATCGTGTAGCCCGATTCCTGACCGATGAAGATCTGCACTCCCTCGGCCCCCAAGCTCTGATCGAGCAGGTGGAGGATGTCCCGTTGCTGCGTGAAGGCTTCGAAGAGCCTGCGCAATTTGTCGACGTTCGACAGCTCGGCGAAACTCATGAGGTTCGTTTCGCCGGCCATCACGTACTCGATCTTTTGCTCGTTGGTCGGCGTGACGACTTGCTGCGCGAGCCGAATCGCATCGAGCATCAATTGATTGAGGTGCTCGCGCGTCTCCTTCAATTGGTTGAGGAGATGCTCGCGCACCTCCTTGAGCTCCTTGCCGCGAAACTCCTGCGTCAGGTAGTTGGAAGCGCGGCGCAGCTCTTCGGCGCTGTAATAGCGTTCGAGCTGCAGGATACGGTTCTGTACTTCGCGCTCGTTGACGACGATGATCGCGAGTACGCGATTCTCGGAGAGCGGCAGGAATTCGATCGCACTGAGCGAGGCGTGGCTCTGGCGGGGAAGCGTGACGAGACCGGCCAACCGCGTAACGTTCGACAAGAGCTGCGATGCCGTGGCAACCAACGCCTTCGGGTCGTCGGCGTGCTCGTCGAGACGGGACTGGATCTCGGCGATTTCGTTCTCGTCAGGCGGCTTGAACTTGAGCAGCGTATCGACGAAGAACCGATAGCCTTTGTTCGTCGGCACGCGACCAGCGGAAGTATGAGGAGAGGTGACGAACCCGAGCTCCTCCAGGTCGGCCATGACGTTGCGAATCGTGGCGGCGCTCAGCTTCATGCCGAGGTCCCGCGAGAGCGTACGCGAACCCACGGGCTGCCCATCGCGGATGTATGACTCGATGAGCAGCTTCAGGAGCTGCTGTGCACGTTCGCTCAAAACCTCTTCGCCAGATTCCACACCCATCACAATCGCAGTGTCGATGGCCCAAGCCCCGCGCGAATCCCTACTGGAACATCAGACAGGCTGCTCATCCCTGAAGGGGACGTGCGATGGCTAGCAAACGAAGCTAACACGGAGCATGCCCGTGTCAAGCAGACCCCTCATGGA
>DATCLP010000322.1:0-3528 GCA_036563855.1 Steroidobacteraceae bacterium
CGACTCAAGCGTGCACCGTCGCGAATGGCACAGGCGTTATCGCGAACGCCGATGTCACGAACGTCCTCATCAGTTGCAGCACGAGCGATTTCACGGTCGGAGGCAACGTAGAGGATCTTTCGAGTACGGGATTGATCTTGCGCAACAACGGCACCGACGATCTGCCGATTACCGCGAGCGGCCCGTTCGCGTTCCCGACGGCACTACCGAGCGGCTCGCGATACGAAGTGACGGTCGCACAACAGCCGAACGGGCAAACGTGTTCGGTGGACCGCGGTTCCGGCACGATTCGCGAGCGAAACATCACGAATGTCCGAGTCCGATGTCGGGCACAAAGCGGTTTCACGATCAGCGTCCATATCTCGAATCTGCAAGGCAGCGGCCTAGTACTGCAGAACAACGGCACGGATGACTTGCCGATCGCTTCGAACGGTCGGCACACATTCAACACGCCCTTGTCCTTTGGAACGCCTTACAACGTGACCGTGCTCACTCAGCCGACGGATCCGCCGCAAACGTGCTCCGTGACGAACGGCGTCGGAATCGTGTTGCTCTCGAACGTCGACAACATCAGCGTGAATTGTTCAGGCCCCGGACCCGGCCCTGGCCCCGGACCCGGCCCTGGCCCTGGACCCGGACCCGGCCCAGGCCCGCCATGATGGATAGGCGCTCGTCGCCGTCCTCTCAATGCGTCAGCGCGTAGACCACGATGTTGACGCCCAGCCGCAAACCGAGATTGACGTCTTCGGCCGGATAATCGGGCTCATCCGCGCGCTGCCATGAATCGCCGAGATCGTTGTTGAACGCGATCAGCACCATCAATCGCCCTGCGTCGTCTTCGATGCCGCGCCACTTAGGGATCGCACCATCGGCACGATAACCGGTGCCGCGCCCCAGCGCCTGCCAGTTTCTGATCTGATGCTTCTCGGTGATGTCGTAGACGATGTGAAACACCGGATGATCGTCCGGGATGTCGATGATCGGTCGATCGGGAAACACACGCCTCATGCCCGCAATGAAGCCTTCCCACTCGCGCGTTCCGAAGAAGCTGTCGCACAAGAGAAATCCACCGCGCAACAGATAATCGCGAAGCTTCGCCGCATTCGCTTCGGAGAGATCCCAGCTTCCCGGCAAGCCGGCCATTAGGAATGGCCAGTAGTAGACGTCGTCGCCATCCTCCAGATTGACGGGCTGTTCGACGGAGCGCACGTCGACACGCGTCAAGCGCCGCAGAATCGCAGCCAAGCGTCGATCCGCACGCGGGTAATCCACTGCCCAGCTCGTCCCGCCTTGCCGCCAGTCACCGCCCCACCACGAGCCCGGCCCGATCCCATTCGATGGAAACATCAACCGCCCGACGACGAAGTCAGCGGGTTTTTCCCAGTCATCTGGGAGCTCGGCGTAGTAGTCGTCGCCTTCCAGACCGTAATAGATGCGAAATGGACGCTGCGCTTGAGGTGCGGAATACACGAGCAACAGAGCGCAGGCCATCAGGACGAGCTTACCGATTGATGGACGATGATTCCGCATTGCTCACGCTCAAATCACTGGCCCGCTGATTATGACCGCCCGCACCATTAGGCAGTAGGTCGCTTCGGGCCGGCCGTTGCCCGCTCAATCCTCGAATCGACGCACACGCAGGTTGCGAAACTGGACGCCAGCTTCGCCGCCATGCGCTTGCAGGCCGATATGTCCCCGCGGCTCGCGCGAAGCGTCCGTAAGTTTCGATACCGCCTCCCCATTGAGCATTACCTCGATCGTGCCGCCGCGGACGAGGATTTCGAATTCGTTCCACAAAGCCGCGCCGCGCGACGCGACGATTCGTACCGGCGCAAGCTTGTAGATCGCCCCCGTGATGTGCAGCCGGCTGAACATCTTCTTGCGCTCGGGATCCCAACCGCAGTCGTCGATCTGGATCTCATAGCCGCGCTCGATCGCCGGCCGCAGGTCGTTCTCGAGCGGCGGTGATCGAATGAACACGCCGGAATTCGCGTCCCCGCGCATCGTGCGCCATTCGACCTTCAGCACGAAGTTCTCGTAGATCTCCTGCGCATACCAGAGGAGGCCCGGGCCGCCGTAACTTTCGATGACGCCGTCGCCGAGCCAGCGGAAACCGCCTCGCCCGGCCATCCTCCAGCCCGGCAAGCCTTCCGCGAACAACGAATGAAAGTGGTACATCGCCACACTATCGATCGTACTGCGAAATACGTCGAGCTCACTGCGACGACGCCCGCGGACTTCCCGAACGTCGCTTCGGAGGAGCCCTATGCGGCGATGCATGAATTACAGACCTGCGCGCCGCACCTCGCGCGCGGCTTGAAGAAACAGCGTCGTCGACCCGACGTGCGTACATGTCCGGATCTGCGGCACTACCAGGGAGAGCGCTAGCATTGACGATCGAGTTTGGGCACGAACGCGATTCGGAGAACGGAATGGAAACGTATCCCGAGCCCTCTGCCGCCGCCCGTCCGCAAGACGTCGCCGATGACGTACGAGAAGAAGATCTGCTGCGCGTGCTCCAAGACGTTCCGCGCGGTGCATTCGCGCTGTGCGCAATCGCAGTCGCACTGTTGATCATTCTCTGGTTGGCGATCTATTTCGGCGTCTTCCTACCGCGCGGTCCCGTGAGCTGAGGAGCGCATGAACGAACGAGAAATCCTGCGCACCGAGCTGCGTTGGGTACTGATCGTCGCAGGCGCGGTCGGCATCATCGTGGCCGTCATCGTGATCTCGAGCGCTGCGATGGTTCTGCACCCGCCGAGCAACGTCGAAACGATCGATCCGACGGCGCTGCACGTGGAAGGCGAGTTCGTCGAAAGCAACTTGGGAGCTGTCGAAAACCCCGACGGTACGATCACCGCGCGCATCCTCGCAACGCAGTTCATGTTCGTGCCTCGCTGCGTCGTCGTACCGGCAGGCCGGCGCGTCACGTTCAGAATCACGAGCCCGGATGTGATTCACGGCATGCTCATTGACGGTACGAACGTGAACACGATGGTGATGCCAGGTTACGTGTCGCAAGTGAACACGACGTTTCCGGAGCCCGGCGACCGTTTCGTGCCCTGCCACGAGTATTGCGGTCTGGGTCACGGCGGAATGTGGAGCATGATACGCGTCGTGCCCGAGAACGAATGGAAGCCGGATGCGGACGGGAGGATGACTTGTGAATTCCCCTACTAGCCGCCTCATCCGCGCACACCTCTGGGTCGCTTTCGTGGCGTTCGCCGTTGCTGCGCTCATGGGCGCGGCGCAAATGCTCGTGCGCAGCGAGCTCACCGCACCGGCCGAACGTCCCGAAACCTATTTCATCTCGGTGACCGCACACGGCACGTTGATGGCCTACGTCCTGCCGACGCTGTTCATCATGGGTTTCGGCTATTTCGTTGCAGTCACCGCACTAAATCGCGAGCTGCCGAGCATGAAGGCTGCATGGATTGCATTTTGGCTTGCCGTCGTCGGCATCGTGATGGCCGCTACGACGGTATTTCTCGGCAAGGCCACCGTGCTCTACACGTTCTATCCGCCGCT
>DATCLP010000323.1:0-3054 GCA_036563855.1 Steroidobacteraceae bacterium
GAGTGGGAATGAGCGATAGGCTGTAGGCGGTAGGCTGGAGGCTGTAGCGAGAGGCGCGCTGCGCGCTTCTCTGACCGTCAACGGTCAACTTCCAGTTCGGCTCGCTGCGCGTTTCGGCTTGAGGTACGGAATAGGCCTCGGCTCGTTGCCGCGCAATGTCTCGCGCGCCGCCTCGAGTCGGTCGCGGCCGGCGAGCTCGAGCTGAAAGCGTTCGGCGTCGAGCTTGCGAATTTCGGTTGCGATGGCGGCGGCTTCGTCTTTGTCGATCCCGACGGCTTCTAGAGTTGCGGCGCCGAAGCGCAGGGCGGACTCGAACGTTTCTCTTATCTGGTAATCGACGCCTGCCGCGACGAGCTGCAGCGCGTGTCGGCGGTCGTAGGCACGCACGAGCAATTTCGCTTGCGGGAATTCGCTGCGGACGAGCTCGACGATGCGATTGGCGGCGGCCTGTTCGTCGACGCAAACGGCGATGGCCCGCGCCGTCGCTGCGCCGCTCGCGCGCAGGACATCGAGACGCGTGCCGTCGCCGTAATACACCTTGAAGCCGAATTCTCCGGCGGCGCTGATCATTTCGATGTCGTTGTCGATGATCGATACGTCGCAGGCGCGGGCGAGCAGCACTTGGCTCATGACTTGTCCGAAGCGGCCGAACCCGATGACGAGCACGCTGCCGGAAAGTCCGTTCGCGCGCTCGATGCCGTCGAGCGACGGTGCTGCTTTAGGCGTGCTGGCGCGCGCGAGAAGCACGACGAGAGGGGTGAGCATCATGGACAACACGACAATCGCGGTGAGATTGGCGGCGATTTCGGCGTCGATGACGCGCTCGTTGGCGGCGGCTGCGAACAGCACGAAGGCGAATTCGCCGCCTTGCGACATGAGCGCGGCGCGATCCAACGCTTCGAAGTGATCGGCGCGAGTGATGCGGGCGATGATGTAGACGCACAGACCTTTGGCGATCATGAACACCAAGGTCCCGAGAATCACGATCTGCCAATTGTTGAATACGATGTTCAGGTCGAGCGACATGCCGACGCCCAGGAAGAACAAACCGAGCAGAATGCCGCGAAATGGTTCGATATCGGCCTCGATCTGATGCCGGAACACCGATTCCGAGAGCAGCACGCCGGCGAGAAAAGCACCCATGGCCATGGACAGTCCGCCGACCTGCATCAGCAATGCGGCCCCGAGCACGACCAACAACGCCGCGGCCGTCATGACCTCGCGAGCGCGTGCCGCTGCCAGGATCCGAAACAAAGGATTGAGCAACCAGACGCCGACGATTACCAGACACGCGATGGTCGCCAGCGCGATACCGATGTGCATCATCCGGGTCGCGAGCGTCGTTTCGACGGGCGTCGGCGCAATGAATGCCACGAGCGCAAGCAGCGGCACGATCAAGAGATCTTCGAATAGCAGAATGGAAACGATGCGGCGACCGCGCGGCAGCGCGACGTCGCCGCGCTCCGTGAGCATCTGCACGACGATGGCCGTGGAGGTCATCACGAAGCCCGCAGCGGCGACGAACGAGACATCGAGCGGATAACCGAACGCGTAGGCGATGGTCGTGAGCACTGCGGTACACGACGCAATCTGCAGCGTGCCGAGCCCGAATATTTCGCGACGCAATCCCCACAAGTGCGTGGGACGCATTTCGAGCCCGATGAGGAACAGGAGGAGGATCACCCCGAGCTCCGCGACGTGCAGGATGGCTTGCGGATGCGTGAACCATTGCAGACCGAAGGGGCCGATGAGCAGACCTGCCGCGAGATATCCCAGCACCGAACCGAGCCGAAGACGCCGGAACATCGGGACGATCACGACGGCCGCACCCAACAGACTGACCACGTGCAACAAGTCGATGGAGCTGTTCTCGGATGGCATGTCGACTCCCGAAGCAGCGGCTCGTGCCGCCTCGACTGTGGAAATGAGGATCGCAGCAGGGCAAGATGCGCCGGCAACGAGTTTTAACCTCCATGACCGACAACGTCTTGCCCGCACAATCCGTAATTGATGCGCACTTCATGTCCCGTGCCCTCGAACTCGCGAGAGCAGCGGAGGCGGCCGGCGAAGTTCCGGTCGGCGCCCTCATCGTCAAGGATGGGGAAGTGATCGCGGAAGGTTGGAACCGGCCGATCAGCACCAACGACCCGACGGCGCACGCAGAGATCGTCGCGATGCGTGCGGCGGCCGAACGGTTGGATAGCTATCGACTACTGGATACGACGCTGTACGTCACGCTCGAGCCGTGTCCCATGTGCGCCGGAGCAATGGTACATGCACGCGTGAAGCGCTTGGTCTTTGCAGCAACCGATCCGCGCGCGGGCGCCGCCGGATCGATTTTCAACATCGTTCAGCACGCTGCGCTGAATCACCGCCTCGAAATCACGGGAGGCGTGATGGCGGAGGAATGCTCTGCGCAGCTCCGCAATTTCTTTATTGCGCGCCGTTAGCGTCAGCTCGGCGCGAGTCGTGATGAACCACGTGCTCGACGATGCCCACACTCCATCAGGGCGCACGAACTTGCTGAATCAACACCACCACACGATTGGCTGGCTCAATCGCCATAGCGTCAAGTAACTTGACGATATTTCTATTGCGAGCTATATACAGCGATGCAGCGCGAATGATTTCGGTTGGTGAGCGCGCTGTTGAGATCGTCGAAGTCGGGCCACGCAATGGTCAGCAAGCCAGCGAACGAAACGAGCTTCAAGAACGGCCCTCTGGCAAATCTGGTTGTCATCGAGCTAGGTACGCTCATTGCCGGTCCTTTCTGCGGGCAACTACTCGGTGATCTCGGTGCAACGGTGATCAAAGTCGAGGCGCCCGGCATGGGCGATCCGATGCGCACCTGGGGTCAGCAGAAAGCGAACGGCAAATCTCTGTGGTGGCCGGTTCTGGCGCGTAACAAGAAATCCATCACCCTCGACATGCGTAAGCCGGCGGGTCAGCAGCTGTTGCGCGAGCTCGTCCGCAAAGCCGATTTCTTGCTCGAGAACTTCAGGCCGGGAACGATGGAGCGCTGGGGCTGCGGCTGGGAGCAGCTGAGCGCTATCA
>DATCLP010000324.1:0-4306 GCA_036563855.1 Steroidobacteraceae bacterium
TCTGAGCGTGCGTCCGTACTTCCGCCACTCGCGCATGGATTTCATTCAACACTTCCTCGTCGGCAAACCGTTCGAAGACAACGGCCAGGATTCGCTCGGCGTCTTGACAGCGCTCGAAATGAAAGCGTTTACGAACACGAACGTACTCGCGGGTCTCGATCTCGAAGCAGCGCGCGGGTTCCTGAAAGAGACGCAGCCGACACCTGCAACGAACGACCGCCCCGTCGGCAAGCATTACGACTACGAAGTCGACAGCAGGGTGGCGGCGCTGTACGCGCAAGTGACCCAGCCGATCGGCGAACGCTTTACGCTCACTGCCGGCGCACGCGCCGAGTATGTCGAGTACGACTACGACAACAAGATGAACTCCGGCAACGTGCGCGAAGACGGCACGCCCTGCCCGAATTCGCCGCTCGGCTGCGTGTATAGCCGGCCGGCGGATCGTAAAGATGATTTCACGAACGTGACGTCGCGCATTGGCGCGACATATGCGCTCACGAACGACCACATCGTCTACGCGAGCATTGCGCGCGGCTACCGGGCGCCGGATACGAGCGAGCTTTATCGCTTGCAGCGCCAGCAAACCATTGCCGAGCTCGATTCCGAACGCATCGACAGTGTCGAGCTCGGTGTTCGCGGCCGATTCGGACCGTTCCGTTACGCGTTGGCGGGCTTCGTGATGGAAAAGGACAACGTGATCTTCCGCGATGCGAATGCCTTCAACGTGAGCGACGGCCGCACGGATCACGAAGGCATCGAGTACGAGCTCGCCTGGTCGCCGATCGACACGCTAACGCTCGCTGCTGCGGGTACATATGCGCGCCACACATACGCCTTCGATCGCGCGATCGAAGGCGGCGAGACGATCGTCTCCGGCCGCGACGTCGACACCGCGCCGCGTCACGTGCACACCGCGCGCGTATCGTGGCAGTTCGTGCCGAACGGACTGGCTGAGCTCGAATGGGTGTCGGTCGGGCGCTATTACCTCGACGCCTCGAACCAGCACGAGTACGAAGGCCACAACTTGCTGAATCTCCGGCTCGGTTATCGCTTCTTCGAGAATTGGAGCGCGACGCTGCGGGTCAACAATCTCACCGACCGCGCATATGCCGACCGTGCCGACTTTGCGTTCGGAAACTATCGCTACTTCCCAGGACGCGGACGGACGGCGTTCGTGGAAGTAAGTTACAGGGCGCGATGATTTTTGAGGCTGAAGGCTGAAGACTGAAGGCTGCAGGCAGGGGCGAGGCGCTGCGCGCCTCGCCCCTCACTGAATCACATACAGCATTTCAGCCCGACAGGGGCGGCACCTTACCGTTCGCACTGGCCGGAAGGATTGGCTCGAAAGCGATCATGCCGTCGAGCGCAGCGCCGGTGCCGAGCGCGCTGCCGAACAGATTGTTGTAGAGCCCAGCTTCGCCGTGCAACGCCATGTAATTCAGGATCACGGTTTGCACGAGCAGATTGACGTTGTTCGCTGCAGGGCTGCTGCTGTTCACCACATCGCCATTGGCGCTGAAGACACCGAGCTGCTGGTGACGCGCCGCGGCCGAGGTGCCCTCGCCGATCAGCATCGGCCGTCCGCCGAGACGCAGCGGGTTGTAGACCAAGAAGAACGATGCAGCGGTCGACTGATTGTCGCTCGTCCACTCGCCCTTGCCGCCGCCGTCCGGCGAATCGTCGATGCGGCCGTTCGAAGAGACCGAGCCGTCGCTGAACACGTAGACCATGAGCGGCTGCTGTCGTCGGGCGGCGAATTCGAGGCAGGCGCCGATGCAGCGGCCCGCGAGATAGTCGCGACGTTCGCCAGTTGCACGGTCGCCGGTGTGATAGTCGTATCCACCCAGCGTGATCGTGCCCGCGCCTGCATTGCCTTCGACGACGAGCTTCATGACGGCCGCGGTTCTCTGCAACTCGCCGCCGCCGTTGCCGAGGTTCGTTCCGAATATCGATTGGATGTCCGGATCCTGGACCGGATTGAGCGGCCTATCGGCGAATCGATCGATCGTATCCGCCGTCTTCACGTACGCACATTTGGCGCGCCGACGGGTGACCTCATCCTCTTGCGGGGGCAACCGCGTCGAGACTCGCTCGAGCTTGTCGCGGCTGATGCGCGTCATCGATTCGAGCACGCGAACGGTGTCATCGGCGTTTCCCAGGATCGTGCCGAGCTGCCCGGTGTCCACGAGACCGATGACGTCGGAGGCGCGATCGATCTTCGTCGGACGCAGCGCCGGATCGATCAGCGCCGCAGGCGCCATCGAATTGCCGCCCGATTCGGAATTCTGAGTACCGATCAGCGTTAGCAGCTCGCCCTTCGCGCCGTTGTAATCCGGACCGGCCTTGGCAATGCCGTACATCGGATTGTGGGGATTGTTGCCGGTGTCGTTCTCCGAACGCGCGGCGATGACGCAGCCGTTGATCCCGGCACGCGTTTCAGCTGAGGTCATCTCCAGGATGCCGCGCAGCATCGCGCTGTCGGCATGAAACGCCAAGCCGAGTTCGGTATTCACGAAAGTCGGATTTGACGGAAGCATGTCGCCCGGGATACCGAGTTTCGAGTAGCCCTGCGTGCTCAGGAAATCGAACTGCCCGCCCTCCTTTCCGACGAGCACGTTCGATCCGGCGATGTTGGCGCCTCCTGCAAGGTCGAAACAGATGAAAGGAATCTTGCCGTTGCCCGACGTGATGTTGCAGTCGCTTTGCGCCTTCATCGCGTCGATGTCCGGCGCGAGCGTCGCGCCTGCACGGCGTGCGTTCAACAACGCGCCGAAACCTGCAGGCGCAATCACGGTCGCAGCGCCTGAGATGAATCCTTGCGCGAGGAAATCCCGGCGAGTCACCGGCTTGCGGTGAGACTCGTGCCGGATCGGTTCGCCGATCTCGAGAGGGCGTTTACGACGAGACTTGATGATGAACATGTCGCGTGTCCCTTATTGAACCAGCATGGCAGCGCTGCCGAGCGCTGCACCGCACACTGCTTTCGCCACCGCCAAGCTGCGCTCGCCGCTGCAGCCTCCCGAACTGACCGGGCACAAGTTCCCGACCAGCTTAGCAAGCTCGCCGTACGTATCGCCTTGGGAAGGCTGCGTCGCCACGTCGCCGATGATCTCGTTCACGACCGGCGCGATGACTCGATCCTGATCGGCAGGAAGCTGCAGGTTGGCGAACGGATCGGGCCCGGTACCGTCGGGATCGTTGTCGTTGAAGAAGCGGCGGCGGGCGGTTCCATTGTCGACGAGCGCGCTGCAGTACACGAGCGCGAGCTGCGCAATCGCCGTTTGATGCGACGACGTGAATGCATCGATCGACGGCGTCGCGGGCAACGACTCGCGCAACTCGACGAACGTGTTCCTCACCTGCGTCGCGTCCACGCCGGTCATGGCCGCCATCGCGGCATTGATCTGATCGAACGTGCGCACCCCGATGTCGGAGGGCGGCGTACCGAAGTGACGCGGTTGCGGCACACCGTCGGTCAACTCGGAGCACACATTGCTCGCGGAACCAAGCTGATCGAAGCACAGGAAGAATTCGTCGGAGGCTGGCCCCTGCTCGCGCGGGATGATCGTACCGATCGTCGAGATCGTGAAGCCGGTCTCCGGTGAGTAACCGTCATCGGTAATCGTCGTCTCGAGCAGCTGGTATGCCTGTCCGACGGGCGGCTCCGCACCGTTCAAACCGATGCGCATACCGCTCAAAGGGATGTTGCCCGGCCTTGCATCCGGATCCAGGCTGATGAACTTAGGATTCGTGAACAGGTAGCCGGAGCTATCCCATTCGGACGCTTCGAACATGATGTACGACTGCGGCACGTTCACGATGTGCTCGATCCCGAACAGCAGGAAGTACTTCTCGCCGACGCCCGCTTCGAAGTTCTGTCGAATCTGTTCCAACGTCAGCGCGCGGTTGTGAACTGCGACGAGCCGGATCACGCCGACCCATTGCCGGTCCGGATCGGAGCTCGGCTCGTTGCCGAGCACGAAGGCGAAGCTGTCGTCCCATTCGCCGAGCGTGCCGCCGCCCGCCTGATCGACGTCGCCGGTGAATTCGCCGTTGACGTAGATGCGACGTCCGTTCACGGGATCGAACGTCATGACCACGTGCTGCAGCGACGCCTGCAAACGCTCGTCATCCGGATCGGTGATCAGCGCCGGTCCGCCGTTGTTGTTCGTCGCCGTGCTGCGATTGAAGAACTCGTAGTTGTACATCGTCTGGCTCATCGAGAAGTTGCGGCTCGTGTTGCTGCCGCCGTACGTCACGATGCGCGCGTTCTCCTGAGTGACGTTGCCCGGTACGACCCAGGCTT
>DATCLP010000325.1:0-3387 GCA_036563855.1 Steroidobacteraceae bacterium
CTGCTCGGGCGGCGCGTGCGCGTACATCGCCTCGGCACGGATGCAGCCTCCGACGAACTGATCTACGAAGAGCCCGACGAGAGCTTCGATCTCGTCGTCGAGCGCAGCAAATCGGAGCGCTTTCTCTACATCGGCGCGGAAAGCACGACGAGCTCGGAATGGCGTTATGCGTCGGCAGATGCGACGCGACTCGAGTTCAAGGTGTTCCTGCCGCGATCGCGCGACCACGAATACGAGATCGAGCATCTCGGCGACGAGTTCATCGTGCGCACGAACTGGCAGGCGGAGAACTTTCGCATCATGTCCGTGCGGATCGGCGAAGAGCAGCAGCAAAGCCGATGGACGGACGTCATTCCTCACGACCCCGACGTCTTCATTCACGACTTCGAGTTGTTCAACGACTTTCTCGCAGTGAGCGAACGCTCGGGCGGTCTGCGCAAGATACTGATTCGGGAATGGCAGGGCCGCTCCTATCACATCGCGGCCGACGACCCTGCGTACACGATGCACCTCGCGGCGAATCCAGAAATGGATACGCGCGTGCTGCGCTACACGTACAGCTCGCTCACGACGCCGACGACGGTGTATGCGCACGACACGACGACGCAACGCGATACGCTGCTCAAACGTGAGCCCGTACTCGGCGATTTCGATCCGCAACGCTATCGAAGCGAATTCGTTTGGGCGCCGGCGCGCGACGGCGAGCGCATTCCTGTTTCGATCGTCTACCGCAAGGATGTTCCGATCGACGGCAGCGCACCGCTATTCATCTACGGCTACGGCTCTTACGGCATCTGTCTCGATCCGACGTTCAGCTCCACGCGGCTTTCTCTGCTCGATCGCGGATTCGTCTATGCCGTGGCGCACGTGCGCGGCGGACAGGAGCTCGGCCGACGTTGGTACGACGCCGGGCGGCTGCTCCACAAATGGAATACGTTCAACGACTTCATCGACGTCACCGATTTTCTCGTCGAGCGCGGCTACGGCCATCGCGCCAAAGTCTTTGCGTCGGGCGGCAGCGCCGGCGGACTGTTGATGGGCGTCGTACTGAACACCGCACCCGAAAAGTTTGCGGGCGTCATCGCCAACGTGCCGTTCGTCGATTGTGTGACGACGATGCTCGATGAGAGCATTCCCCTGACGACGCTCGAATACGACGAATGGGGTAATCCGAACGATCCCCAGTACTACGAATACATGTTGTCGTACTCGCCATACGACAACGTGCGGCGGCAGGCCTATCCGCCCGTGCTCGTAACGACGGGTTATTGGGACAGTCAAGTGCAGTATTTCGAGCCGGCGAAGTGGGTCGCTAAGCTACGAGACCACAATACGGGAGACAGCGTCGTGCTGTTGCACACGAACCTCGAGGCGGGCCACGGCGGAAAGTCGGGGCGCTACGAGCACCTGCGCGAGATCGCCCGCGAGTATGCGTTCGTGATCGGGCTCGTCGAAGGTCTGTTGTCGCCCGCGTAACGTACTGGTGCCGCAGCACCTTATGGGAGTCCTATGCCGGTCTCACTCGTGTCATTGCAGGCGACGCCGACTGAATCGCTGCTCGCCGAGCTCGCAGCATTGAACGGCGATTTCGTACTGCTTGCCGACGACAACTCGACCGATGCGGAATTGACGACTCGTGCGCTCGAATTGGGCGGCGTGAGCAAGACCATCGTTTGGGTCCAGGACGGCGAGACGGCATTGCAGTTCGTGTTTCGCACCGGCCCTTATGCGCAGCGCCCACCGCGCAATCCGCGTCTCATGCTGCTCGATCTGCACATGCCGAAGATCGACGGCCTCGATGTGCTCGAGCGGATCAAGGCCGACGCCGAAACCCGTTCGATTCCCATCGTGATCATGTCCTCTTCCGATCAGCCATCCGACCTGCAGCGCAGCTACGCGCGCTATGCGAACAGCTACATCGTCAAACCGGTCGATTTCCGCGAATTCACCGACCAGGTCAGCGCGATCGGGAGGTATTGGATGAAGGTGAATCGGGCGCTGTGACAGAGGGCTTGGGGCTCGGGGCGTGGGGCGTTGGGCAGCAATGGCATGTGCGGCTAAAGAATCGCTCGAAACACATCTAGCCTTTCGCGCCTAACAAGGCTGCCTTTCGTTCAGATCCTGCCACGTGATCGCCGGTCGCAGGCTCAAGGGTAGGCGTAGTGCGCACCGGCGCGGTCGCTCTTACCCGCGCCCCAAGCCCCGAGCCCAGAAACTGTGATGTGCTGCACGTCTCTCTTTCACACTTCAGATCGCCCCTGAATAGTGCGATTCAAGTGCTTCATCGGCATACTTCAGCGGGCTCGTCATAACCGCATGTTGGGGCTCGGCGGCAAGTTGAGATGAGCGCGTAGCGCCAATGTCATACCGCAGTCGCGCGGTTCGTCCGCCGAGTCATGGGTAGGAGTGAAGGGGCATGGGAGTCATTCTGGTCGCCTACGAGCGAGAGTCCGAACAAACGGCGCTCGAACAATTGCTCGGGGGGCGCGGACATCAGGTCGTAAAAGCATCAAACGGGCTGACGGCGCTCGATCTGGCCCGTCGCGAGCCGCCGCATCTGGTGGTTTCCGACATCGTCCTGCCGCGGATGGACGGATTTGCGCTCTGCCGCAAATGGAAGCAGGACGAGCGGTTGCAGTCCATCCCATTCATCTTCTACACGCGCCGCCACGACGATCCGAAGTACGAACGTTTTGCGCTCGAGCTCGGCGCAGAGCGTTTCTTGGCGCGCACCGCACAGCCTGAAGCGCTCGCCGAGGCAGTGGATCAACTGTTGAACAAGGCGGCCGAGGCGGCAGCGTTGGACCGCACGGTCATTCAGCGTAGGCCGGCACGGCAGAAGGCGGAAGCTGCAGCTTCAGCCGAAGGTGCTCAGCAACAGCTCATGCAGGCGCATGCCCAGGCGCTGGCGCAGCTCAAAGCCGAGCACGAGCAGGCGCTCTCGCAAGCGCAGCAGCGGGCCGAGCAGGCGGTTGCGACTTTGAAGCGCGAACACGAGCAGGCGTTGGCGACTGCGCGGCAGGCGCTCGAGCGTGCGCAGGAAGCCCATGGACGCTTGCGGGCGCAGATCGCAGAGCTCGAAGCGACGCAGGAACGCATCGCGGCTGGCGAAGCGCGTTTCCGCCGGGTGTTCGAAGCGAATCCGCTGCCGATGTGGATTGCGGATCATGCAACTCGCGGCTTCATCGCCGTGAACGATGCTGCGCTCGAGTTGTATGGCTACACGCGCGCCGAATTTCTCGCATTGAACCGAGAAGCGCTCGATGCGCCGGCGCACGAAATGCGCGATGAGGAAGCTGCGAACGTCGTTGCCCACAAGAGCAAGGCTGGTGAGACGCTGTTCGTGGCGCTGGCCTCCGAGCCGATCGAATTCGACGGGCGCAAGGC
>DATCLP010000326.1:0-5329 GCA_036563855.1 Steroidobacteraceae bacterium
CGCCTGCACTCGCACAGGTGTTGCGGGAGGTTCGCCGTTGCTCGCGCCGTTCGAATCGCAGCCGAGCAACGCCAAGGCGAGGGGAGCAAGGAGCAAAGGAATGAGCGTGCGCATGGTCATTCGCCTGGATCCAGTGGCAGGTCGCCCGACGATGTCGCGTACTCGAGCTCGGCGCGTCGGGCGAGCACATCGAAGCGGGTGAGGTTGAGATTCAGCTCGGCGCTCGTGAGCGTGCTTTGCGCATCCACGAACTCCACCTGATTGATGACGCCCTCGTCGCGTTTGCGGCTGGCGATACGAAATGCTGCGCGCGCAGCTTCGGCGCGCGCTTGCGCAGTTGCGAGCGACGCCCGCGCCGTTTGCAGGCGATCGAGCGCCTGCTGGACCTCGAGACGGATCCGTTGCGCGACTTCTTCCTCGCGCAGCACGAGCTGGCGCTCGGCGGCGCGGGCTTGGCGAACGCGCGCTGCATCGCCGCCGCCGTCGAAGAGCTTCCAGGTGAAGACGAGCGAGGCCATGCCGAACTCGGCGTCGCCGCCGAACCGGTAATCCTCGCCCTGAATGCCTGCATCGATCGCGAACGAGAGCGTCGGCCAGCGCTGCTTACGCGCGGCGCGTACTTGCGCAGCGCTCGCCTCGCGCAGCTGCTCGATGCGGTCGAGCTCCGGACGGCGTTCGAGCGCACGCTGCCAGAGCAGCTCGAGCGCTTGCGGTTCTTCGGTTGCCGTGTCGGGCGGGATTGCAGGTTCGATCGGCGTCGTCAGGTCGCGGTTCAGCAGGAAGTTGAAATAGCTTTGCGCTTGCCGTGCGAGATTTTCGGCGTCGCGCTTTTGTTGCTCGATTGCGAGCAGCTCGGCCCGGGCGCGCAGCACTTGATCCTCGGTGATCTTGCCGTTCGCGAACAGCGATTCGTTGACGCGGAGGTTCTCGCGCAAGAGCGCCTCGCTCGCATCGACGATCTCGACGGAGTTGCGCGCCTTGAGCCAGTCGACGTATGCGAGCGTGATGTCGCGCCGCAGAGTGCGCGCGAGCGCCATGCGCTGATAGCTGCTCGCATCGAGCAACGCGCGCTGGGCCCGCACTGCTGCAGAAAGCGCCGGTGCGTACAAGGGCTGGCGAACGACGATGCGCGTGTCTTGCTCGCGTTCGCGCAGGAACGGGATCGACTCGTCGGCAAGCTGCGGAAACTGCGGCGGCTGACCTCGTTCGATCAGCAGCTCGTTCAACGTCGCATACACCGGATTCAACGCCGTTCCGATCGGCACGTCGATCGTTCTTCCCCCGTCGGCACGCGAATAGCGCGCCTGCAGAGTCGCTTCGGGGAAGAAGCGTGCGCGCGCTTCGGCGAGTGCCGCCGCTGCTCGCTCGACTTCGAGCGTTTCGCTGCGCAACGCGAGATTGCTGCGCAAGCCTTCCTCGACGTAGCGCTCGACGGCCTCGTCGAATGTGAGCGTTTGGGCTCGGCCCGTAGAGCCGAGCACTGCGAGCGTCAGTGCGACTACTACGAGGTGCAGGTGCTTTGTCGGCTGTAGAGTCATTAGACGCCTGTCAAACCGAAGGTCAAAAAAACTACCGTTTCTCTCCTGTAAGCGCATACGTCAGCAGATCCATCGCCTGCTGGGTGAGCTGCGACACCGCGATGCCGGAGCGGGCGAGAAGCTCGCCCTTGGTCATCGCGATCTGGATCAAGCCATGCATGAAACCCCAGAGCACGCGCGCCGTGACCGCCAAGTCTCCCAAGTCGGCACGAACCGTACCGTCGCGTTGACCGATGCTCAGCGCCTCGATGGCGATTTCGTGCGGCACTCGGCCTGCTTCGATACAAAGTTGTTCTTGCGGCGAGGGCTCGGTGCCTTTCGGCGTGTGTAGCTCCAGCCGCGCACACGCATCGAAGTAGTGGGGAAATTCCTGGGCGTACGCCATGTACGCGCGGCCGATCGCCTGGATCTTTTCGGCACCGGTCTTGCCGCGGTCTGCGGCTTCGCGGAAGCGACGAGCCAGCATTTCGATTGCGCGCAACGCGATGGCGAAATGCAGATCGCTCTTGTCTTTGAAATAGACGTACACGAGCGCCCGGCTCAACCGCGCGCGGCGCGCGACGGCGTCCATCGTGACGGCATCCCAGCCGAGCTCGGCGTACAACTCCTCCGCCGCATCGACGATTTCGTTGCGGCGGCGGTCCTTCTCTTCTTGGCGGCGTTCGGCGATGTATGACGACATGGCTCCGACAGTACGCCGGCATTGACAGAGTGTCAATAGATAGATGGGTGTCTGAGTGTGAAGGGCTACCGGCGACGGGCGACGGCCAGAATACAGGCGAGTGCGCGCCGAGCGCAGCTCGATCGCCTCTCCCGGGTAGGAGAGGCCGCAGAGCGGATGGCGTGCGGGTGAGGGGCCTCAGTTCCTCGGCAACAAGAATCTTTGCCCGTTGTGGTTCAGGATGACGCCTTCCTGGGAGATCCGCTCGAGCATCGGTCCTTCGCTCAAGACTTGGCCTTCCACGTACTTGCGCATGTTGATGAGCACGAATCGCTCGCGCGGATTGCTGTGATACACGTGGATATCGAGCCGCATTTCAGGCACTGAAACACCGCTTGCGACCAGACTTTCGAGCGTGGGCAGAATTACGTCCTCTGCCGGCCCGCGGGTGCGTGCAGGGAAAGTGGTTTCACTCGGGATTGCTGAGCCGGTCGCCGGGTTGATCGGCTGAACGACGGGCGGGCGATCCGGAACGCGCGCGGCACCTGCAAGTGCGGGGTTGTAAGGCGGCTCATCTTCGTAGGGAACGGGGCTGGCCGCTTCCTCCAACGGTTGCACCGCAGGGCTTCCATTCGAAGGCGCACGTACTGCGGCAGGCGGTACGGTATTGGGCTGCATCGTCGGCTGAACGGTTGCAGGTTGAGGTGCAGGTGCTGCGCTTGCCGGATGTTGCTCGGCTACGGTCGCCGCCGGCGTCGGCGGAGCAGGCTCGCGCATCAGCACGATCAACAAAACGCCGAGATTGATCACGAGCAGAGCCGCAACGGCGACGGCCCACCAAGGTCGCTCGGATTGCGGGCGCCGCACTTGAATCTCGGCGAGCGACGGACCGATGTTCCGCTGGCGCTCGTTCTCGCTCTTCTTCAGTGCATCGAGAATGAAGCTCATCGGGTTCAACCCCCTTGCGTGACGAGCAGCGGTGCACCGGCCGGATTGTTCAAGCTATCGAGCACGATCTGAGTTTGAATGCCGGCGATTCCGTCGACGTGCAGGCGGTGACGACGTTGAAAGTCTTCCACCATGCGCGTGAGCTCCTCGTCGTAATAGTCGCTGACTTCGGCATCGCTGCGTCTTCCTTGCAGCGAGTTCAAGCTCTCTCGCAACCAGCGCACGCCATCCCCTTGCATGCCCGCAGAAAGCGTGCGTTGCATGGGTACTTGCGGGCGCCACAACACCAGATACTCGCCATACCAGTACCGCGAAAGCGACGCGACCGGCACGCTCGGCGATGTTTCGGCGAAGGCGATCGTGGCTTTGCTGTCGTTCAATCCCGAAACGACGACTTGATGCGCATCGCCGTTATCGTCGATGAGCGTGAGGATCGCCGGGCGGTTCAGCGTGCGTAGCTGCCCCCAGGAGCCTTGCTGATACACACATTGCAGCCCTTGTTGCTGCGCTTGGTCGCAGGCGCGGCCTTTCGACGCATCGTACGTTCCTCCCCAGAGCGCAAACAGTCGGGCGAATGCGCTCGCGGTGTTTGTTTCGTGCGCGTGGGCTTTCAACAATTCGGCGACGTCGATTTCCGGCGGTGCTGCAGGCTCGTCCTGCGTCGCCTGCGTCGTGGATTCGACTTCGGGTACAGGCGCGGCGACGACGGCGGTCGATGCAGTCTGCTCCGTTGCGACCTGTGCGGTGCGAGTCTTCAGGAGTTGCCATACGCCGATCGCGAGCACGAGCACAGCAACGACGGCTGAGACGGCACCCAATGCCTTGGCCCACGGCGGACTGAACGTTCGTCCGTACACTTCGCCCGCAGCACGGCGCACGAGCGCGGGCGTGATGTGATGCGTGTCCTGTGTGAACGCACCGAGCAGCGCGCGATCGCAAATCACGTTGATGATGCGCGGAACGCCGCCGCTCAGGCGATGCACCTCGCGTAACGCCGCTTTCGAGAACACTTCCATCGTGCAACCTGCGACGCGCAGCCGGTGATTGATGTACGCACCCGTTTCTTCGCGCGACAAAGGCGAGAGGTGATAGCGTCCCGTAATGCGTTGCGCGAGCTGGCGAAGCTCGACGCGCGACAGCACATCGCGCAACTCGGGCTGGCCGATCAAGATGATCTGTAGCAGTTTCTGCGACGCGGTTTCGAGGTTGGTGAGCAGGCGAACTTGCTCGAGGGTCTCCGGCGAAAGATTCTGCGCCTCATCCACGATGACGACGACGCGTCGACCCTTGGCGTGCGCTTCGAGCAATCGCTTGTTCAGGATGTCGACGAGGTCTTTGATGCTGTCCGCGTCCTCGTCTCGAACGAAGATCCCGAGCTCCTCGCAGATTGCGAGCACGAACTGCAACGGCGTGAGCTGCGGATTCAGTATGACGGCGACGTCCGCGTGCCCAGGCATGCGCTCGAGCAGCGAACGCACGATCGTCGTCTTGCCGGTACCGACTTCGCCGGTGAGCTGAATGAATCCGCCTGCCTCGGTAATGCCGTACAGCAGATGTGCGAGCGCCTCCGCGTGGCGCTCGCTCATGAAGAGGTAGCGCGGATCCGGAGTGATGGCGAACGGCTTTTCGCTCAGGCCGAAAAAGCTCGCATACATAAGTAGTTGTCCATTGCGCTTCGCACGACCTCGGTGGGGTGAAGCAGGGCCGGTCGAGCGCCACCGGGTCCGCCCTGCCGTAAGGCGCAGACGCGCAGCAGAAATGCCGCCTTTCGCTGCTCGCACGACGAGGGTCGCGACAAAAGTCCGATCCCGAGTTTCATGCTGGGCGCTTCAAGCTACTGGCAGGCTCCCGATCATGCCACCACCTCGAAGGGCCTGGAAGCCGGTGCACTGGCCGAGGCAAGCCGGGGGTTGGCGAATCCGTTCCTGCCGGCTGAGCATGAGTCTCATGACCGCCGCCGCCTTGCGACGTCGGGTGCGGCTCGCTAGTCTGCGCTGCCTTCGCGCCGCCTCGGCCGCACGATCCAACACTCGACCACATGAAAGCGCTCCTGTTCGAAAAGCTCACGAAGACCTACAAGAACGGCGTGCAGGCGCTCAAAGGAATCGATTTGGAAGTGGAGGAGGGCGATTTCTTCGCCTTGCTCGGACCGAACGGGGCCGGGAAGACGACGGCGATCGGC
>DATCLP010000327.1:0-4388 GCA_036563855.1 Steroidobacteraceae bacterium
TTGCAGCCGGCGGTACAGCGATCGCCGTTGCCGGCGATATGACGAAGCAGGCGGACGTCGAGAATCTGGTGAACGAGACGCGCGCAGCCTACGGTGACAGCATCGACGTGCTCGTCAATGTGGTCGGCGGCATGGTGGCGCGCAAGACGCTCGAGGAAATGGATCAGGAGTTCTTCGAGTGGGTCATGCGCCTGAATGTGACGAGCGCATTCCTGACGTCGAAGTTCGTGACCCCATACATGCGCGAGGGCAGTGCGATCGTGAACCTTTCCTCGCTTGCGGGCCGCGATGGCGGCGGTCCTGGTGCGTCGGCGTACGCTGCGTCGAAGGGCGCCGTGATGTCGTTCACTCGTGCGCTCGCGAAGGAGCTCGGACCGCGCAATATCCGCGTGAACTGCGTCTGCCCCGGCATGATCGCCACGACCTTCCACGACACCTTCACGAAGGATGAAGTGCGAGCGAAAGTTGCGGCCAGCACGCCGCTGCGACGCGAAGGTCGCGCGGAAGAAGTCGCCGATCTCGTCGCCTATCTCGCTTCGCCGGAGGCGAGCTTCATTACCGGCGCCAGCGTCGACATCAACGGCGGACTGAGCTTTTCGTAGAAGCATCGCGGTCGGCGGGTTGCTGCGGCCCGCTCCGCAGCGCTTGCGACCACGTTGCCATCCGTCGCTGCACGACAATGCTCGTCGCGGCGGGGATGGAGACTCGCGCAGTGGGTCTCGATCAGGGGATGCGCGCATCCGTCGTCTTCGAGCTCGCGCGCACCAGGTTCACGGAAGCGTCGGTGTCAAGGCTCCGGCGCCGTTTCGCAATGCACTCTTACTTACATACCTTATTTATATATGTGGAGACGTGCCAGTGGCTCTGGATGTGGAGGGGAGAGGGGTACCTGGGGCGGCGCTTGCCCCATTTTTTGTTTCTGGGGCCTGGACTCGGCGGCGTGGGCAGATTGGACGCTCTTGAAATGATCGACGAGGCTCTGGCTCAAACGCAGAAACGCCGTCGACCGAATGGTGTTCGGCGTGTACAAGAGCGCGACTTGGCGCGTTCCTGTGAGACCCCAGTGCGGCGGCAGCGTCACAACGGAGTTCGGCGGAAAGGCGCGCTCTACCAGCTCCTCTGACATCAGCACAATGAAGTCTGCATCGAGCACCGCACGCACCAGCGCACCGATGGTGTTCGCGTACAGACGGTACTTGGGCGGCACCATGTTCCGTTCCGAAAAGTAGCGCGTCAGCAGAGCAAGATAGTGGTACTGGCTCGTTACCACCCAATTTGCTTGTTGTAGCGCTTCGGATGTGATCGTCTTCAGGCTGGCCAACGGGTGGTCCCTGCGCATCACGATCCGCATCCGAATCGGAATCCTCGCAAGCGGCTCCACATTGAGATCGGAGTGATCCGAGGTCTCCGGTATGCCGCTGATCGCCAGATCGAGCTCTCCCGAGCGCAGCAATTGAACGAGCGAGTCGTAGAACATCTCGGTGATCGACACCGATAGCATCGGTAGCGAACGGGGGAGACTGAACAACAGCTGCATGAGCCCCTGCGTCGCGATCGGCGGTGCTACACCTACTCGAATCTCGCCGCCGGCTCCCGTGATGAGCGCCTCCATGTCCGACTTCGCGATGGCCGCGGCGTTGATGATGCGGCGTGCGTGATCGAACAGGTGTTTTCCGATCGCGGTCAGCGTAACGCCGCGCGGCGTGCGCTCGAAAAGCTTCGCCCCCAGCTCGTCCTCGAGGACCTGGATGCTGCGCGTCAGAGCCGACTGTGTGATGTGCTGACTTTCCGCAGCACGATTGATGTTTCCGAACTCAGCGGCAGCAATGAAGTGGCTGAGCCGACGAATGTCAAACGTCAAGGCCGAGGATTCCCATGGTGTCGATATGCGGTGTTTCGATTGGGGGTATTAAAAATGCATTAGCCAATACATAGAGCATTGCAAAAAATGAATCAAGCGGCAGAAAAAATCAGTGCAAGTCGCAAATCACCCTTAAGGGATTTTGCGCAAGGAGAGCTACGCGGAGCGAGCATGCCAGGTGAAATCGAACTGTTGGAAGTCGGTCCTCGGGATGGGTTGCAGCTCGAGCGCACCATACTGTCGACAGAGGACAAGGTCGAGCTTGTCAACCGCCTGATCGGCGCAGGATTGCGGCGTATCGAAGTTGCGAGCTTCGTCAACCCGAAGAAGGTGCCGCAGATGGCCGATGCGGACCAACTGGTTGCCGCATTGCCCCGCATCGACGGAGTCTATTTCACCGGTTTGGTGCTGAATCGCAAGGGATTCGAGCGCGCGATCGCCGCCGGCTGTAACGAGATCGGGATGGTCGTCGTCGCGAGCGATACGTTCAATCGCCGCAATCAAGGCGTCAGTACCGAAGAATCCATCGAGGCTTGGAGCGATATTGCCCGCGCCGCGCGGCAAGCCGGCGTTCGCGCTCAAGTGACGATCTCCGCGGCGTTCGGCTGCCCATTCGAAGGCGAGGTGCCGCTTGAACGAGTCATCGACATCGCCAAACGCGTCGCCGAAGCCGGCCCGTATGAAATCTGCTTCGCAGACACGATCGGGGTCGGAGTGCCCGCACAGGTATCGCGCTTGTTGCAGCGTGCGCGCGAGGCGCTGCCGGGTCAGCGTCTGCGTTGTCACTTCCACAACACGCGAAATACCGGCATCGCGAATGCCATGGCTGCAGTGGAGGCCGGCGTAGGCGTGCTCGATGCGAGCATAGGCGGCATCGGCGGATGTCCGTTCGCACCCGCAGCCACAGGAAATATCGCATCCGAGGATCTGCTCTACATGTTGGATCGAAGCGGCATCCGCACCGGCGTGTCGCTCGAGAAGATGATCGAAACGGCGCATTGGCTCGAAGGCAAGCTCGGACGCGCCGTCCCTGGAATGCTCGCAAAGGCCGGTCCCTTTCCGCGCGTCGCGGCCGCCCCTTCCGCGAGTTAGTTGCGGTCGCTGAAGTAATAAAGCGAGATCAGGTTCATGTCCTATCGACTGGGCATAGATGTCGGCGGTACGTTCACCGATTTGCTGCTCGTCAATGAGGAGACGAACGAAAGCTACACGGCCAAGGTCCCGAGTACGCCCGAGGATCAATCCATCGGAGTGCTGAACGGCATCGCCCGAGTATGCGAGAAGGCGGGAATCGACCCTGCTCAAATTCGTCATGTGATGCATGGCACGACCGTCGCGACGAACACGGTGCTGACGGGTACCGGCGCGAAATGCGGTCTCGTCACCACGCGCGGTTACCGTCAAGTGTTGCAGATCGCCCGCTCATTCGTGCCCGGCGGGTTGGGCGGCTGGATCATCTACAACAAGAGCCGGCCGATGGCGCCGCTTGCTTGCACGATCGAAGCGCACGAGCGCATCAGCGCGAAGGGCGAGATCGTCGAGCCGCTCGACGAAGCGCAGTTGCGCGAGAGTCTGCGGAAGCTCAAGAGCAAGAACATAGAGGCGTTGACCGTTTGTTTGATCAACTCGTACGCGAACGACACGCACGAACGACGCGTGCGAGAGATCGCACAAGAAGAGCTTCCTGACATCCCCGTGTCATTGTCGTGCGAAGTAGTGCCGGAGATGCAGGAGTACGAACGCACCGTCACGACCGTCGCGAACTCGTATGTTCGTCCTCGCGTTCAGCGCTACGTGAGCAACCTGACGAGGCAGCTCGCGGAGAAATCGAAGTCGGTAAAGCTGCACATCTTGCGCTCGGACGGCGGCTTGTCGTCCTCCAAGGCTTCGCAGGAATTCCCCGTGAACTTGCTGATGTCCGGTCCGGCAGGCGGTGTGGCCGGGGCGGTGTGGGTAGCGAAGCAGGCCGGTTTCTCGAACTTGTTGACGCTCGATGTGGGCGGCACGTCGACGGACGTTGCGTTGATTCGAGACGGCGAGCCACGCTTGCGCCGCGAAACGACCGTCGGCGACGTCACAGTGCGCGCATCGTCGATCGATATACGAAGTGTCGGTGCAGGCGGCGGCTCGATAGCACACGTTCCGCAGCTCACCAAGGCCTTGCGTGTCGGTCCGCAGAGCGCAGGCGCAAGTCCGGGCCCCGCGGCCTACGGCCGCGGCGGCACGGAGCCGACGGTGACAGATGCGAACGTCGTGCTCGGTTATCTGCCGGAGCAGCAGCGGTTGGGCGGCGACTTGGCGCTCAATCGTACGCTCGCGGCGGCAGCGGTGAAGAAGATCGCCGACGCGCTCGGTTTGACCGTCCAACAGGCGGCCGAGGGTATCTACAACATCGTCAACGAGAACATGACCGGGGCTTTGCGTTTGGTGTCGGTGGAGCAAGGCTACGATCCGCGCGATTACGCGCTGATGGCGTTCGGCGGTGCCGGCCCGTTGCATGCGAATGCATTGGCGAAGTTGTTGGGTT
>DATCLP010000328.1:0-2275 GCA_036563855.1 Steroidobacteraceae bacterium
CCCCTGGACCGCACTGCTGCTCGATGACGAGGCCGTGATCCACGAAACGACGCCCATTCAGCCGGACGGCACGTCCGGCGTGCGCGACACGCTGGTGCTCACGTATCGCGCGAAAGGGTTTCAAGAGCCGCGTGCGGCGGAATTGAGAATTGAGAATTGAGAATGGAGAATTGGCTCAGCTAGACACGCCGTCGCGCTTCTTGCCCGAGCCCCAGCCCCGGCCCCAAGCCCTTACTGTAGCCTGTCGCCTGTAACCTGTAGCCTAAAAATGTCCTTCGCCTCCCGCCTTCAAGCCCGAATCGCTGCGCACGGTGCCTTGTGCGTCGGCATCGACCCGTCTGCTTCGCTCTTGAGATCGTGCGGCTTGCCCGATACCGCGGAGGGCGCGCTTGCCTTCGGCGAGCGCGTGCTCGAAGCGGCCGAGGCGAAAGTTGCGATCGTGAAGCCGCAGTCCGCGTTCTTCGAGCGATTCGGCAGTCTCGGTCTCAAAGCGCTCGAAGAGTTAACTGCTCTCGCCAAGCGTCAGGACGTGATGGTGCTCTTGGACGGCAAACGCGGCGATATCGATTCGACTGCGCTCGCCTATGCGGAAGCTTATTTCGGTCCCACGACGCGGCTCGCAGTCGATGCGATCACAACGCACGTCTATCTTGGGATCGGGGCGCTCAAGCCGATGTTCGACTTCGCGGTCAAACAAGATCGGGGTGTTTTCGTCGTCGTCCGTTCGTCGAATCCGGAAGGCGAAGCCTTACAGACTGCGCGCACGCGCACAGGAGAAACCGTCGCACAAGCGCTTTGCCGCGAGATCACGGCGCTGAATCGCGGCTACACGAAAGAGGCGCTCGGACCGATCGGCGCCGTCGTCGGCGCAACGTGCCAGGACGCTGCTGAAACCGTGGAAGCGTTGCCGACGTCATTCATTCTGGCCCCCGGCGTCGGTGCGCAGGGTGCGACGATGCAGGATCTTCGGACACGGATGCCGAACGCCCGCGGCCGCATTCTCGCGAACGTCTCGCGCGCCATTCTCGCGAACGGTACGACCGTCAGCGAGATTCGGACGACGATTAAGGCGCTGCAATCACAGGCAGAGGGCCTGTGATCAGGCTATAGGCTGTAGACTGTAGGCTGTAGACGCGCATTCGCCCGACTCTGACCGCGCCCAGAGCCAGCGCCCTTTATGCACTACCTCCTCTTCTACGAATACACCTCTGACTACCTCGAGCGCCGCGGCGCTTATCGCGACGAGCATTTGCGTCTCGCGTGGGCGGCGCATGATCGCGGTGAGCTCGTACTAGGAGGTGCGTATGCCGATCCGGTCGATGGCGCGGTCATCTTGTTCAATTGCGATTCGCCGGCGGTGCCGGAGGCGTTCGCTGCGGCCGACCCCTACGTCCGAAACGGCCTCGTGAAGCGATACTGGATCAGACCGTGGACCACGGTCGTCGGCGAGCTGGCAGCGACGCCGGTCCGAAACTGAGTTTCGCGGCTCGAGTCCGAGCCGTCGACAAATAGGACGAGGTCGGTTCATGCGTGATCCCCTTGCGGTTGCATTGACGCGTGCGCTCGGCATTCAGGTCCACGACGCTGCAACGCCCGTCGGCGGCGGGTCCATCCACTCCTCGTTCAGCTATCGAACGGAGCGCGGCCGTGTCTTCGTGAAGGTCTGCGCACTGCGTGCCGAAGCGATGCTGGCCACGGAAGCGGATGGGCTGCGGGAGCTGGCGAGCGCTCGAGCAATACGCGTTCCGGAAGTACTCGCGCTCGGCAAGCTCGAGAATCGCGCATTTCTCTGCCTGGAGTGGCTCGATCTCGGTACACCGAACCGCATCGCCCATACACGACTCGGAGAACAGTTGGCAGCACTGCATGCCAAGACCGCTCCAGAATACGGATGGCATCAAGACAACTTCATCGGCCTCACGCCTCAATGCAATCGGCCGCACGCGAGCTGGCCGGAATTCTTTCGACGCTGCCGACTCGAGCCGCAACTCGACTTGGCAGAACGAAAAGGCGCGGACAAGCGCATGCTGGATCGAGGCCGTCAGCTTTGCGAGCTCGTTCCGGAGTTTTTCTCGACGTATCGCCCGGTGCCTTCGCTGCTGCATGGCGACTTGTGGGGCGGCAACTGGGGAGCGACTGGTCTCGGCGAGCCCGTGATCTTCGATCCTGCCGTGTACTACGGGGACCGCGAAGCCGATTTGGCGATGACGCGCCTATTCGGCGGCTTCGACTCCGAGTTCTATGCTGCTTACGACGCCACGTGGCCGCTCGATCC
>DATCLP010000329.1:0-4079 GCA_036563855.1 Steroidobacteraceae bacterium
GCACCTTGCCGGAGTACTGTCGGCGATTCTCGTGGGCGATCAGCGTGCCGCGCGTGATGATCGGCTGGCTGCGCATGTACCAATCCTGCGCGTCGCGGGCGAGCGCTTGCTCGAGGCAGTCGAGGAGCTCTCGCGAGCGCACCGGCTTCGTGAGGTAGGCAGAGAACCCGATATCCGCGAAGCGCTGCATATCGCCTGAGCGGTCGAGCGAAGTGAGCAGCACGAGCCGCGTCGCGGGAATGTCCTTCGCTTCCATGATCTGCTGGCCGAGCATCGCACCGTCCATGTCCGGCATCTGGTAATCGAGCACGACGACGTCGAAGTCGGCATTCGGACGGCGCAACAAGGTGAGCGCTTCGACGCCGCTGGCAGCCATCTCGACCGTATAACCGGCATGCTGCATTTGGTTGGCGAGCACGCGACGATTCGTTTCGTTGTCGTCGACGAGCAAGACGCGCCGGCCCGCAGCAGCAACCACGCTGCGCTCGTTGACCTCTGCGACATCGATCGTCTCGAGCGGGAGCGTGAACCAGAACGTCGAGCCTTGATCGAGCGCGCTTTGCGCGCCGGTTCGGCCGCCCATCATTTCGACGAGTCTGCGAACGATCGACAATCCGAGGCCCGTGCCGCCGAACTTGCGCGTCGTCGACGAATCGGCTTGCGTGAACGGCTGGAAGAGTTTGGAGAGCGCGGCCGGATCGATGCCGATGCCGGTATCGCGCACTTCGAAATGCACGAGCGCCTTGCCGTCTTGGCGGCCGAGCGTGCAGACCTCCACGACCACCTCGCCGCGCTGCGTGAACTTGATCGCGTTGCCTACGAGGTTGAGCAAGCACTGACGGATGCGCTGCGGATCGCCGAGCACGCGTCGCGGAACTTCGGGGCGCACGTTCACGACCAGCTCGAGCCCCTTTGCGGCCGCTTGGAAAGCCATGAGCGAGCCGACGTCCTCGACCGCCGTCGTCAGATCGAACTCGATCGATTCGATATCGAGCTTACCGGCTTCGATCTTCGAGAAGTCGAGAATGTCGTTGAGAATCGTGAGCAGCGAATCGGCGCTCGCACGGATCGTTTCGGCGTATTCGCGCTGCACGCGATCGAGTCCGGATTCGAGCAGCAAGCCGGTCATGCCGATGATGCCGTTCATAGGCGTACGAATCTCGTGGCTCATCGTCGCGAGGAACGTGCTCTTGGCAAGGCTCGCAGCTTCCGCTTCCTGTGCAGCGCGGATCGTCGCTTCGCGCGCTGCACGCGCTTCGGTGATATCCGAGATGCTGCCTGCGAGCATGAGCGGGCGACCGTCTTCGCCGCGTTCGGTGTTGCCGCGCGCGCGGACCCACAACGGCTCGTCCGTACCTTTCAGCAGGCGAAATTCGAGATCGAACGGCGTATCGTGCAGGACGTGCGAGCTCATCGCATCGCGGAAATTCTCGCGGTCTTCCGGATGCACGAGCTGCAGGAACTCGTCGATCGTCTTGCCGATCCGTTCTTGGCTCAGGTTCAGCATCGCCGGCAAGCGAGGCGAGAACCACGCGCTGTTCTTGGTGAAATTGAATTCGAACAAGGCATCCTGCGTTCCTGACACGGCGCGTTCGAATCTCGCCTGAGCCTCGCGAAGCTCTTGCGCCTGCCGCGCAATCTCACGTCGCGAAATCTCTTCTTCGGTCACTTCCCAATCGACGCCGAGGACGCCGTAAGGACGGCCGCGCTGGCTGCGCAGCACGCGCGCGTGGAACTGAATGTAGCGCGGCGTGCCGTCCGGTCGATCCTGATAAAAGCGATAACGATAGGAGAAGTAATCGCCCGGTCCAGGCGGCCCCTCGATTGCGCGAATGAATGCTTGTCGATAACCCTCGATCGACTCGGGATGTACGTGCGTCTCGCCTTCATCCGCCTGATAGGTCGTCTTGCCGATACGTTTCGCAAATGCCGTATCGGGTTCGATCGTCACGGTGTTCGTCTTGAAGTTCCACTCCCAAGTCGAGATACCCGCCGCTGCGTTTGCCATCGAGACGCGCTCGAGCATTGCCCGGCGCGAAGCCTCTGCTGCTTCAGCGCGCTCGAGCGCGCTGCGCAGCTCATGCGTTTCGAGCTTGGATTGCGCAGCCTCGGCGAGCGCACGCGCTTCAGCTTGCGTCTTGCGCATGTTCGCGCTGCCGAACAAGCTCGTGACAACAATGGCGAACAGCGTGACCGCATAGTTTTCGAGATAGCGCCACCAACCTGCATCGTACGGTGCAAGGATCGGCGCGATCATCAGGAGCGCGGAGCACAGGCCGGCGATCGCCATCGTGTGCCAATAGCGATTCGAGGCGAGCGCGAGCGTGACCGCGAGCACGTAGCCGATGCCAACGCCCGCATCCCAGATGTTCGACAGATCGAGTGCAAAGACGAGAGCGCACAAACCGACCAACCAGATCAGGAGATTCGGCCGGCCCTTGATGTCCGTTTCGCGAAGTCCCTCGGCGATGATTTCGCGCCGCTCATCCTCGGGTCGGCGGCTCAGGTCGCGCAAGAAGCGGCGCAAGCAGTAGGCGCCGAATGCGATCAGCCCGATGATCAGAACGCAAATCGCAACGCCGCTGATGTGAGATAGGCCGAGCACGCGCCCGATCGCTGCGCGCTCGCCTTCGAGATCGAGATCGACGACCAGGGCGCCGCCGTTTCCGTCCGGCACGGCATAGCGCAAGCGATACTTGCCGTCGACTTGGTAGAAACGGCTGTGCGGCTGCTCGGGATTGCTGCGAAGTGCTGCAATGGCTTCCGACGTGAGCTCATCGATACCGGACGGCGGTGTCGTCAACGCCCCGGGATAGCGACGAGACGTGAACGTGGAGCCGGCGATCTCGGACGCTTGCTGCTGCAACGCGGATTCGGCGAGAGCGCTTGCTTTAGCGAGCGCAACGTCGTTGCCGATCTGCAGCCCGACCGCCTTTCTCTGCGACAGGAGCTGCATGCCGCCGAGCGACAACAGCAAGACGAGCATGGCGATCGCAACGATCGATGCCGGTCCCGCAAGAATTCTGATGACGCTTTTTGCGCTCATTAATAGTCGGTCTTTGTAGACGCACTCGATGACGAGCCGAGAGCCCGGCACGACCCTAAACGGTCGGGCGTCGTCTAGTAACTTCCTTGATCGACGGTATTACGTACAAGGACGGAGCGTGCAACCAGAACGAAATCAGGGAGTGTCTTATGGAAGCTGCCGATGAGCAGCGATGGATGTGATGCAGGTCACGCGAATTTGAGCAAACAAGTGACGCCGGTCGCGATTCGAATGGACGACGGGCTACGGGCGACGGCTAGAAGCGGCGCGAGCGCGCCCGACTACCTCGCCCGGGTGGGAGGCCGCTCTTAGCGCATCCTGCATCCGCGGCATTCTGCGTCCATGCACGCCAAGGTCGCAGAGTGGAGCGTGCGGGTGAGGGGAATCCCAAAGTTCTCCATTCAATTCTCAACTGCTCACGGCCGCTCCACGCCCCTGAGCATCTGCACACTGAACTTCCTTTCTCTGTCCATCCACACGTGCGTCACTTCGAGACCGGCAGAGGCCGCGAGCTCGGCGAAGCCTTCGAGCGTGTACTTGTGGCAGCACTCGGTGCGAATCGCTTCGCCGCGTCGGAACCGGATGAATTCTCTGCCCAAGTGCACTTCCTGATCGCGCTTGCTGATGAGGCGCATTTCGATGCGGCTCATATCTTCGATCCACACTGCGCTGTGCTCGAATGCGTCGAGATCGAAATCCGCGCCGAGCTCGCGATTCAAGTGGCTTAGCGCGTTCAGGTTGAAGCGAGCGGTCACGCCCGCCGAGTCGTTGTACGCGCGCTCGAGCACATCAGGATCCTTGCGCAAGTCGATGCCGATCAACACCGCTCCATCGCGGCCGATGATGCTGCGCATCGTGGCGAGCAAACGCTTCGCCGCCTGCGTCTCGAAGTTGCCGAGCGTCGAGCCTGGGAAATACACAACTCGACGGGCCGCGGCAGCGATTTGGTCCGGCAAATCGAAGGGTTGCGTGAAATCCGCGCACACGGGCGCGATGCAAAGATCGGGAAATTGGCGTGCAAGGAGCTTCGCCG
>DATCLP010000330.1:0-3342 GCA_036563855.1 Steroidobacteraceae bacterium
GTATATACAGCGGCTTCATGAGCGCAGAGCCTGAGCTGAAACTCACGCCGATTTCCGCCGCGGAGGGGCCGCTGTACCAACAGGTCATCGATTCGATCAAGCGCGAGATCGCGAGCGGCCGTCTGCCTCCCGGCGCTCCTATGCCTTCGTTCCGCGCGCTGGCGGCGCAGCTCGCGGTGAGCCTCATCACCGTGAAGCGTGCATACGAGGAGCTCGAGCGCGAAGGAATCATTTATCGCCGCCAAGGTCTCGGCACGTTCGTGGCCGAAGCGGGCGACGAGCGTACGCGCGAGTCGAAAGTCGAAACGGTTCTCAGGGCGCTGCGTACCGCGGTTGCGGCGGCGCGCGAAGCGGGCCTTTCGGATCGAGAGCTCGTGCGCATGTTGCGCGATGAGCTCGAATAACAAGGAGATAGGGATGAGCACGCCGGCAATCGAAGTCGTCAATGTCGAACGAACGCTCGGGGCATTTCACCTCGGACCGATCTCGTTCAGCGTTCCGCTCGGTACGGTCTGTGGACTGATCGGCGCGAACGGAGCAGGCAAGACCTCGACGCTCGATGTGCTGATGGGAATGGGCAAGCCGAATGCGGGCAGCATTCGCATGCTCGGTCTGGACATTTCCACGCACGAAGCGGAGATCAAGCGGCGCACCGCCTACGTAGGTCCGGACCTGAGCTATCAAGCCTGGGGCCGTGTCGGCGATGCCATCGCGTTCGTGAGCGGCTTCTATCCGGATTGGAGCGACGACCGATGCAGGCGACTGCAATCGGAGTTCGGTCTTTCGGCAGAACAGCGCATCGCCTCGCTCTCGTTCGGCGAGCGCATCAAGCTTTCGTTGCTGATGGCCTTGTCGCGTGAAGCGCAGTTGCTGCTCTTGGACGAGCCGACGGTCGGCCTAGATCCCGTATCCCGTCGTCAATTGTTCAGGGAGCTGCTCGCGTTCATGCAACAGGAGAATCGTTCGATTCTGATCTCCTCGCACCAACTCAACGATCTCGAGCGCTTCGCCGACGAGATCATCCTCCTCAAGCAAGGTCGCATCGTGGTCCACGATCGTACGGATCAGCTGAGTGAGCGCTTCCGCCATGTCGTCGTTCGAGCGACCGAAACGTTCAAGGGCATCCCCGGTTTCCACGTGGTTCGCGCCGGCGGCGGCCGAACAGAGCTGCTCGTCGATCTCACAAAAGCGCAAGTTCAGACGCTCCAAAAGCTCGGTCACGAGATCCTGCACGAAGCGTCTCTGAGCCTCGAAGACCTCTTTCTCCTGCTCTCAACGATCGACCCGGAGAACGGGCTTCGGAGGGCTGCTGCATGAGTCCCGAATGCCGTCGCCTGTTGGTTTACTTGATCAAGCGTCGATGGCTGGTACATGTGCTCACGTGCCTGGTGTACGTCGCTGCATTGCTGGGCGAGAAACCAGGACGATACGTTGCGTCGATGTATGGGCTCGCCGTGCTGATCAGTCTGTTCCGAGTGAGCGACGTCGGTTTGTTCGTTCGGCGGGCTACGCAAGTGCTACCGATGTCGAGAGGCGAGCGCGATCGTTTGCTATGGATCTGGGTCTACCTGACGCCGCTTGCCTTGCTCGGCATCGCACTATTCGTCGTGTGGAGCATCGCCGGGGTAGGCTTCGGGCGATCCGTTTCGACGAGTGCCGTGATCGCGCTCTATCTCCTTGCGCCGTTCACGCTCGCCTTGTTCGCCTCGCGCGTCCTGCATTCGCGCTTCATAGGCGCGCTGTTGATTGCGTCGGGAATTCTGTACCTGAACAGCACGTTCAACGAGCTCATCGGAGAAACCCCCTCTCCGGGTTTCTTGAGTCTTTCTATCGTTCTTGCCGTCGTGGGCCTTGCGTTTCCGTTGTGGGCTCGGCGAGGGCTGCCTACTGGTTTCCGACGCCTAGCTGCCCGCGAAATTAGGCTGGCCAAGCCTCGCTGGAGGACCGGCATCGTTGCACTGATTTGGATACGCGTGCGCGACGGGCTGGTCATGAGCATTTTCGTTGGCGCCGTCGTGTTCTTGATGGGATTGCTCGCGTCGGGGTCGGCGAAGTCTCCCGTCGAGGACATCGGCAGACTCTTGTTGATGGCCGTGTGCATGAGTTGGATTTCCAACATACCGTGGCTGTTTCATTTCAGGACATTACGCTGCTTGCCGCTTACGAGCGCGCAATTGACAGTGCTGACCTTGGCTGCGTCCGTCGTTCCTGCGGCGACGGTTTGGATCGTTCAATACATCGCGACGCGGTGGCTGTTCGACCTCACTCCCGTTTCCGTTGCAGCCCTACTCGGGGTGATTTCGGTCCAGGTCTTTCTCGTGCCGATCAGCCTTCACGCACCCGATTTGCTTCGCTTCAAACTGAATTCCATGCTGTTGCTCGGACTTTTCTTGGGTGTCGGTACGGTCGCGGCCACCGGCTTGCAAAAGATGCAGCCGGGTATTGGGCTCGTCATCGTGCCAGCCGTTTGTGTGTTGTTCGCCGCGCGCTGGACGTACCGCGAGATTACGCAGGGCCACAGTGCGTATCGCGTACCAGTGCAGGATTGGGCCGAGACGGCGGTGGATTGGATGAAGTGAGGGAGCTTTTCTGAGCTAGAAGTCGGATGAGGGACGCACAAAGTGCGAACCCCTCATCCTAGCCCCCTCCAGTCGACTTGCATCGCTGTCGCGATTCTATTCTTCGCGCTTGACGTGTGGGCTTCCCCCGTTTCTTCGGACACCTGGGCTAAGCGGCGTTAGCCACCTCCCCGATAGTTGCTTGCGTGTTCGGCAGTGACTCCGCTGGTCGCTGCGACAGCGGCCGCGGCAGCAGCGCCCGCCCCGCAGAACTCCGAGTTGGCGCTCAAGCCGACCTTCATCTGTCCGGTCGGTTCGATGGGTGCAAAACGAGAGCTGTTGCGCGGGGTCTCGCGTGCGGGTTAGGGTCGCCGGGTCGTTCGAACACAAGAAATTCAGGGGGAACCATGAAACCGGCTCTCATAGTTCTGTTCGCCGCTGTCGCGCTTGCGGGCTGTGCGACTTCGCAGGCTCCGACGCCGGCTTCGGCTGGATCGGGCCCTGCAGCATCCAAGACTGCGCGCACGGCAGAGCAGATCATGATGGATGAGCTCCTGGACAACGAGAAAGCGCATGCTGTGCTGAAGAAACATGCTCCACACATCGCCGATCATCCGCAGGTCGGTATGGCCCGCGGAATGTCCCTTGGGCAAGTGGCCGGATACGCAGAAGCGGGGTTGTCCGCGGAGACGGTTCAGGCGATCGTCGACGACATCAATAAGCTCTAATCTCGTCTCACACTAGAAATCATTCGCGTGTCGCCGTGCCTGGCACGGCGACATCC
>DATCLP010000331.1:0-2156 GCA_036563855.1 Steroidobacteraceae bacterium
CGTTCCCATGCCGGTGCAGGCAGCTGCTATCTGAAGAGCGGAGCGAGCAAAGCGGCCATAACCAATAGGGTCACGACCGCAGCAACGAGCCGTCCCACGATCATGTTGCGACCGCTCTTACCTTCTCGAGCCATGGCTGCCCTCCATCAACTTGGCAACGCTGCGCCCGGAAAGGCTACGGTAACCGCCAAACGCGCAGCATCGCTTCTTACCTCAAGCCTACAGTCTACAGCCTATCTTCTCTCCCACCGGCGCAGCACGCGCTGGAAGAATAAAGCATTCGGTACGCGAAGCGTCGTCGGGGCTTCGCCTTCAGGTGTCAGTTCTTTGAGTGTCGTGTACACCACGTTCACATCGATGACTTGACCCTTGAGGCCGGGTTTGTCGCCGCCCTCGAGCAGCTCGATCGTATCGTGGAGGCGGAAGGGACGCGTCATCACGATCAAGAACGTGCAGAAGATGTTGGAGAGCACGCTCCACGCCGCGAAGAAGGCGACGGCTGCAACCGCGGCAAAGCCGGTGAACGCCGTCCACAAAACGGTGGCCGACACGCCCAGTGCCTCGAGGATCATCAAGAGCGCAGCCGCGGTGATCAGGAATGTCGTCACGCGCCGCAGTCCGATGACGAGCTCGGGAGGTATGACGGCTCTCGAGCTCAAGCGGCGGATCAGTGCGAGCGCCAAACGGCGCAGCAGCCATGCGCCGACGATGATCAGGACGAATCGGAGCGCCGGCGCAAATCTCTCGACGTATTCGTACATCCAAGCAGGAAGATATTCGCTCATGAGTCTTCGCTCGCTCAAAAAGGGGCTGATTGCAGAGCCGCTAACCTATTGCAGGCGGCGCATTATGCAGTCTCGAAACTGCAGCAGTCGGCGATCGATTTCTGTCGGTGTCGGCACAGTTACCGTTCTCGCACGCTCGCTGCACGCGGGCGATACGCCGAGAACATCGAGAACACCCACGGTCGGCATGCGAGCAGCATCGCGATGCTGACTTTTTCCTTCGAGGGCAGCGCCACATCCAAAGCGGCTAGATCGGCGAAATCCGCACCGAGTTTTTCGAGCTTGCGCATGAGGATGCGTATCGAAGCGGGAGAGAGCTCGGCGGAGTGAAAGCTCAGGGCTTCATTCGAACCAGAGAATTCGCTTCGCAGGAATTCTTCCCGAACTTGCCGTTCGTACAGCTTGCGCACAGGGCCGTCGGGCCGCCACGCAATCGGCGGCCGAGCATGCATGCGGATCTTGTTGCCCTTCTCGACGTCCAGCAGACCAGCCGCAGAGAGCTGCGACAGGAGATTCGTCGTTGCCCGCTCGCTGAGCGACAAGCGATCCGACATTTCTTGTACCGAACGGCCGTTGAGCAGCAGGTAGAAGCAAGCTAGGAGGAGCGAATTCTTAGCAAGGATGCGCTCCTGCGCGAGCGTCAGCGTGAATGCCTGATCGTTCGAGTTTGAGTTCGGCTTGCTTTGCTCGGCCGTCATCCGCGCCAAGTCGGCGATCGACATGTCGATCGTACGGCAGACGCGCTCGAGTCGCGCCATCGTGAACGATTTCTGAGAGAACAGGCGTTTGACGGATGACTCGCTGAGGCCAAGCGCCTGACCCAGACGGGCGTACGACATGCCGCGTGCACGCAGGCAGCGCTTCAAGGTCTCGATCATTCGTTGCGTTTCCGTCATTCGTTGCGCGTCTGTCATGTAATTTTTCCAGTCTTGATCCCGACCTGCATGGTACCGAAATTCGATACCGTACAAACGCGGATTTGTCATTCGCGACCGCAGCGTGGATGCTGCGGTCGCGCGTTTGCCGATTGCAACGCGTCATATCAAGAACACGAAGAGGTGACGATGAGGAAGCAAATTGCGTTGTTGTGTGCGCTTGCGACTCCACTGGCAGCGAGCGCCGCGGACAATGTCGGGCACTGGTACCTGACGCCGCAGATCGGAGGGATTTCCGTCGATAACGATCGACCGGTCGAGGACAAGGACTGGCTGTATGGATTGGGGTTCGGCAGGCACTTGAGCGACTTGCTGAGCCTCGAGCTCAATCTGAACGGCTCGCAGATCGGCGGCGGACCGAGCAACGGCGATTTGAGCCTCTACGGCGGATCGCTCGACCTCTTGTTCGTCGGCAACCGCGGCGGCACGGTTTCTC
>DATCLP010000332.1:0-6787 GCA_036563855.1 Steroidobacteraceae bacterium
GTACGGTACGACCGCTCAGGATGCGGCATGAGCAATGTCGCACGACCGTCCGTCGAAGTGATACCGGTAATTCCGCGCGGCGACCCGTTCGGATTGGCCGGATAGGTTTCGGTCACGCGACCGAAGTTGTCGATGAAACGAACGGCGGTCAGTCCGCGATCCGAAAATGCCTCTAGATGCTCCTGATTCTTGAACTCGGCATAGCCCTCGCCGTGCGCCACCGCGATCGGCATTCGCGAGCCGGCCATCCCCGTGAAGAAAACCGAGGGCGACTCGACGATCTCGACGAGACTGAAGCGCGCTTCGAATTGCTCGGACCGATTCCGCACGAATCGCGGCCATAGCTCCGTGCCGGGAATCAGCGTGCGCAGCGCTGCCATCATCTGGCACCCGTTGCAGATGCCGAGCGAGAACGTATCGGGCCGAGCGAAGAAATTCGCGAAGTCGTCGCGCAGCCGCGAGTGGAAGAGGATCGACTTGGCCCATCCCTCGCCGGCGCCGAGCACATCGCCGTACGAGAAGCCGCCGCAGACGATCAATCCGCGAAAATCATCGAGGCGCGCCTTGCCCTCGATCAGATCCGTCATGTGTACATCGGTCGGTGCGAAGCCGGCACGATGAAGCGCTGCTGCCATTTCGACGTGACTGTTGACGCCCTGCTCTCTCAGTACGGCCACGGCTGGGCGCACACCGGTCGCAATGTACGGCGCAGCAACGTCTTCATTTGGATCGAATGTCAGCGCGACGTGCAGCCCCGGATTGTTTGGGTCCGTGACGGTGTCGTACTGCTCCTTTGCGCACGTCGGATCGTCGCGAAGCTGTGTCATTCGGAAGCTCGTTTCCGACCACGCGCGATGCAACGCCGTGCGCGACTCATCGACGAGCGTGCGCGCCCCGGCTCGAATCCGCACGCGATCCTCTGCGACGACCGTGCCGATCGTGCGCGAGAGATCCTCGAGCTGATGACGCGCCAGCACCGCTTCGACCGCCGCGACATCCGACGTGTTCACCTGCAACACCGCACCAAGCTCTTCGCTGCACAGGGCGGCGATGGCTCGTGGCTGCTCGCCGAGATCCACATCGATGCCGCAGTGACCGGCGAAGGCCATCTCGACGAGCGTCGCGAAGAGTCCGCCGTCGGATCGATCGTGATAAGCGAGCACGAGATCCCGATCACGCAATTCGACCATCGCGGCGAAGAATCGCGCGAGCCGCTGCGGGTCGTCGCAATCGGGCGGTTCCGCGGCGAGCTTGCCGTAAACCTGCGCAAGCGCAGAGCCGCCGAGACGATCGCGTCCGGCGCCGAGATCGATGAGGATGAGCCGCGTATCGCCTCGATCGGTACGAAGCTGAGGCGTCCACGTACGTCGCACATCCTTGACCGGCGCAAACGCGGAAACGATTAGCGAGACGGGCGCGAGCATCTTGCGTTCCTCGCCGTTCGCGTCCCGCCAGCTCGTCTTCATCGACAGGGAGTCCTTGCCGACCGGGATCGTGATGCCGAGCGCAGGACAGAACTCTTCGCCGACGGCCTTCACGGTGGCAAACAGATCCGCATCTTCGCCCGGCTCGCCGCAGGCAGCCATCCAATTCGCCGACAGACGCACATCGCTCAGTTTTTCGATGTCGGCCGCGACGATATTCGTGATCGCCTCTGCGACTGCCATGCGGCCCGATGCAGGTGCATTGAGCAGCGCAAGCGGCGTGCGCTCACCCATTGCGAACGCCTCGCCCGTCGTCGACGTGTAGCCGCTGATCGTCACCGCAACGTCGCTGACCGGCACCTGCCAAGGACCGACGAACGGATCGCGACTGATGAGGCCGCCGACCGTGCGATCGCCGATCGAAATCAGGAACGTTTTGTCGGCAATGGCCGGGAATCGCAGCAGGCGATAGAGCGCTTCGCGCAGATCGATCGAGCTCTCGTCGAAGTCGTCGCGGAAGGGTTGCTCGCTTCGAACATCGCGAGTCATTTTCGGCGGCTTGCCGAGGATCACTTCGAGCGGCAAGTCGACCGGCGGCGTGCGCAGCAAAGGATCTTCCACTTTCAACCAGCCGTCGCTCGTGATCTCGCCGACGACTGCGTACGGGCAGCGCTCGCGTCGGCAAAGCGCGTCGAAGCGCGCGAGCTGCTCGGCTTCGATCACGAGCACGTAGCGTTCCTGAGCTTCGTTGCACCAAAGCTCCACGGGCGACATGCCGGGCTCGACGGAAGGAATCGCTCGCAGATCGACGCGTCCTCCGCGTCCAGGCGTGTGCGCCACGCATTCGGGAATCGCATTCGACAACCCGCCGGCGCCGACGTCGTGAATCAACAGAATCGGGTTGCCTTCGCCGAGCGCCCAGCATTGGTCGATCACTTCTTGCGCTCGACGCTGCATTTCGGGATTGCCGCGCTGGACGGATGCGAAATCGAGATCGGCCGCCGTCGTGCCGCTCCCCACGGACGACGCCGCGCCGCCGCCGAGACCGATGAGCATGGCCGGTCCGCCGAGCACGATGATCTTCGCACCGGGCGGAATGTCCTTCTTCTCGACGTGCTCGCGCCGCACGTTGCCGAGACCGCCCGCGATCATGATCGGCTTGTGATACCCACGCAGCGTCGGTCGCGATGGATGCGTCGCGTCGATTTCGAACGTGCGGAAATACCCGTAGATGTTCGGTCTGCCGTACTCGTTGTTGAACGCGGCCGCGCCGATCGGACCATCGAGCATGATCTCTAGCGCCGAAGCGATCCGGTCCGGCTTGCCGAAGTCGCGTTCCCACGGCTGCTCGAAGCCGGGAATCCGCAGATGCGAAACGGAAAATCCGACCAACCCGGCCTTGGGCTTGCCGCCGCGACCGGTCGCACCTTCGTCGCGAATCTCGCCGCCGGAGCCGGTCGACGCGCCGGGAAACGGCGAAATGGCCGTCGGATGATTGTGCGTCTCGACCTTCATGAGAATGTCGATCGGTTCGCGGCGGTATGCGTAACGGCCGGTCGAAGGATCGGCGAACCAGCGCTCCGCAATGGGCCCCTCGACCACGGCAGCGTTATCGCGGTACGCCGATAGCACCCCTTGCGAGTTCTTCGCGTACGTGTTGCGGATCATCGCGAACAGCGATTTCGCTTGCGGCTCGCCGTCGACGATCCAATTGGCGTTGAAGATCTTGTGACGGCAATGCTCGGAGTTGGCTTGCGCGAACATCATCAGCTCGACGTCGGTGGGATCGCGGCCGAGCCGTTGGAACGCATCGACGAGATAGTCGATCTCCTCGGCCGACAGCGCGAGACCGAGCGCCGTATTCGCCCTCTCGAGCGCGCTGCGCCCCTCGGCGAGCAGCGAAACGGTCGACAAGGGTTTCGGCGATTCGTGAGCGAACAATTGTTCGGCGTGTTCGAAAGCGAACAGCGCTGTTTCGGTCATGCGATCGAACAGCAATGGTGCAATCCGATGAAGCGTGGCTTCGTCGAGTTGCGTGCCCGCTTCGAACCGATAAGCGATACCGCGCTCGATGCGCTCGATCGCGGTCAGTCCGCACACATGGGCGATATCGGTCGCCTTGCTCGACCAGGGCGAGATCGTGCCCAGGCGCGGCGTTACGACGACGAGCGCACCCCGTTCTTCGCGCTGCCGCTCTACGCGCGGACCGTACGTGAGTAGCGCTTCGAGAACGTGCCGTTCGTCGGCGGACAGCTCACGGGCGACCTGGACGAAATGCACATAGCGGGCGGTGAGTCGGGTGACTTCCGGCACTCGAGCCCGGACGGTGGCGAGCAATCTGGCGTTTCGGAAGTCGGAAAGAGCGGGTGCACCCGGCAGGATCAGCATCTGGAGGAGAACGCCTCGGAGTAGAAGGCGCGCGATTATCGCCCACCCGCCGTCCGGGCGCTAATCCTGACGGCAATCGGGGAGCAAAAGCACATCCGAACCCTCCAAAATGCGCGGCGGATCAGCGGCTCATTTCTTGTCGCTCGGCGTATACACCGGGATCGGAAACTGGGCGATGTTGGAGCCCTCGTAGGCGCTGATCTTGCTGACGCCTTGCTTGCGAACCTCGTCGATACGGATGACCGAATGGAGGGGTACGTAGGTCCGTTTGACGCCTTCGAACTCGGCCTTGATGCGCTCCTCGGAAGGGTCGACGACCACGGCCGAACGCTCGCCGAACACCAACTCCTCGACCTCGATGAAGCCGAACAGGTTGCCGTGGCTGACCTTGCGGGCATAGATCTCGTAGACCTTACCCTGGTTCACAAAAACGACCTTAAAAATGTGACTCGTAGCCATATCGAGGGATTGGCGGGATTGTTACGCTTCCGGATATTACATAGCGCGCCGCCAAGCCGTCACATCGGATAGCGCGCTGTCGCGGAAACGTCGGGAATTGGCCTGAAGGCGATGGCACTGAAACTCCGAGTCATCAGCGATCACTACAAGACGCTCGGTCCAAACAGCTCGCGCTTGTTTGGCGTCACAGGCGGTCGCATTGGCCGGGCTGCCGATAACGATTGGGTGCTCCCGGATCGCGATCGCTACGTTTCGAGCCATCACTGCAAGGTGCATTTCCGCGCTGGTCAATGGATTCTCGAGGACACCAGTACGAACGGCGTGTTCGTCAACGGTTCCGACACGCCCGTCTCGATCGAGGGTCCCTACAAGCTTCAGGACGGCGATCGGTTGCGGATGGGAGACTATGAAATTCTCGTCAGCATCGACGACCGCAACGATTTTCCGCCGGACGCAAGCGGACAGTTGCCGGTTCCTCCGCTCTCCGTGCGCACGAAGGCGAAGAGCGCGCCGGCGAGCAATCCTGCGCTCGGCGAAGATCTCGGGGAAGAGATCGATATCACGGATTTGCTGAGCGACGAGGCCATTCAGCCGCCGAGCAACTCTTTCGATTGGGATTCCGCCTCGGCAGCTGCAGCGGTCGAAGCCGCGCCTGCAAAACCTGCCAAGAAATCCGCGCCCATCCCGACGCTCACGCCTGCTTCTGCACCTGAATCGGTCAAGCCCGTTCGCGGTGCTTTCGCCTCGCTCCTCGACACGTCGTTCGACGCTCCGGGCAACGACGACTGGCAGATGCAAACGCGGCCTTACGACCGCAAGACGATGCAGGCGCTCACGAACGCGGCGACGCTGTCGCGTGTCGAACCGGAGCGGCCGAAACGCCCTGCCGAAACGCACTCCGACAGCGGCGTAGAGGCATTTTGCCGCGGCGCAGGCATCGACCCGTCCGCCCTCCCCTCGGATGCGCAGACGGCGTTGCTCACGCTCGCGGGTCAGGTCGTGCGCGAGATGGTGCTCGGCTTGATGGAAGCGCTGAAAGGTCGCTCGGACATGAAGTCTCGGCTGCGGTTGAGCCAAACGACGATTCAGCCTGCCGAGAACAACCCGCTCAAGTTCTCTGCGAGCGTCGACGAAGCGGTGCTCAAGATGTTCGACCCCCACAGCAGCCGCTATCTCGGACCGGTCGAAGCGATCCGCGAAGCGTTTGCCGACCTACGCACGCATCAGAGCGCGCTCGTCAGCGCCGTGAAAGCCGCCACCGACGACCTCATGAGCCGTATCGAGCCGGGAGAGCTTCAGGAACGTTTCGATCGCGGTTTGAAGCGCGGTGCGATCCTCGGTGCTGCAAACAAGATGAAGTACTGGGATCTCTACGTCGAGTTCTACCAGGCGCTCAATCAGCGCAACGAGCAGGGATTGCCGACCGTGTTCGCTGAGGAGTTCGCACGCACGTATGCCGAGCGTGTGGCGAACAAGGGCGGGCCGGGCAAGAAGAAGAAATAAATCTAAATCCCTGGATCACGAGCTCGGGAGCTGAGCTTCGCGCTGCGCCGGCGGCGCCGAATCCGCCGCGACCCAATCGAGGATTTCGATGTAGCTTCGGATGTTGTCGACGAAGCGCACCGGCTCCCAGCCGCGCGCGTAACCGCGCTTCACCTTCGTGTACCACTTCGCCTGCGTGAGCAAGGGCAGATGCTCGCGAACGTCCTCCCAGGAATCGGGATTCTTGCCGTGCATCTGCGTCAGAATGCGCGCGTCCTCGAGATGACCCATGCCGACGTTGTAGGCCGCGAGCGTCATCCAGGTGCGATCCGGCTCGAGGATCCGCGGAGGAAGCTGGTTACGCATCAGCACGAAATAGCGCGCACCGCCGAAAATGCTCTGACAAGGATCGAGTCGATCCGTGACGCCGAGCTGACGCGCAGTTTCCTCGGTCAGCATCATCAGCCCGCGCACGCCGGTGTGAGAGGTTGCGGTCGGTACCCAATGCGATTCCTGGTAGCCGATCGCCGCCAGCAGTCGCCAATCGACGCCCACTTCTGCAGCCGCTTCGCGGAACCAGTGCCGATACAGCGGCAAGCGCGTGCGGATGTCCTCGATGAAGACGCGCGCCTGGATGTAATCGAAGCGCTCGGTTCCGCCGTAGTACGTGTCGAGGATGGAGGCGAGCCGGCCCTCCGCCTTGATCGACGCGTAAAACGCGGTCACGCGATTGAGCAGGCTCGCATCGCGCGCGTCCAGCGCCCATGCAAGCGACTTGCCTCCGGACAGGTCGAACGCAATGCGAATCTCCGGATGGAACGAGCGTCCGATCGCGAACTCGTTCGAATCCGCGACCGTGTAATCGAACTCGCGGCGCGAGAGGCGATAGAGCAGCTCCTCCGTTTCGGTCGCGGGGTTTTCCACCCAGGTGAGCCTCGGCTCGCGATGGCGCAGACGCTCGAGTGTCTCGGCGTGAATGCTGTTCTCGACGACCTCGATGTGGCGGTCGAGTACCTGCGCCAGCGACTTGGGAC
>DATCLP010000333.1:0-2964 GCA_036563855.1 Steroidobacteraceae bacterium
CTCAGATCACGAACCCGCGCAGATGAAGAGCGCATTGCCTGCTGCGTGATTTCGTGACGGACGTCGATCCGCCCTTACTGTTCGCGAACACCGACCTACGACCTGCCACTCAACCACGCTCGGCAAATCGCTTCAATTCGAGATACGCCTCGATGAACAGACGCTTCCGATCCGGCTGATGTGCGAAGTGCTCGGGATTCAGCACGGCAGCGCGGTATTGCGCAGCGGTCCGCCGAGCCCACTCCCTCGCCTCCTCCCGACCATCGCGAGCGATGATCCTCTCGATCCGCGAGCGTTCACTGCCCATTCGACTACTCCCTCACCCGCGCACGCGTGGATGATTCGCCTCAGCTCACTCTCGAGTTGAAGTCGCATCCACTCACGAGAGTTCCGACCACGGCGCGCCGGATACGGGTGCTCGGGCGCATGCGCACCGCCGACGGGGTATCGCCGAGCACCAAGCCTTGCAGGGCCGCGTGGCGTTCTATGACGACAAATTCTCGGAGATCGAAGTCCGCCCGGCGTAACTTCGGGCACGAAGCACTATCGGAAGCAGAAAAAAAGAATCGGCGCCGTCGTGGCGCCGATTCCCAAGTGACGTCTCGAAACTATCGACGTTTAGAAGCTAGCGGTCACCGTTAAGCGCGCCGCTCTCGGAGAGCCGGGTGTGATGTTGTTATTGTTGTGAGCGTACTGGAAGTAATGCTTGTCGAATAAATTCTCGACGTTCAGTTGCGCGCGCCACTGGTCGTTCAGCGAGAAGTACACGGCCGCATCCACGCGAGTGAAGCTCGGCAGCTTCACGTTGCTCGCAGGCGTCGCGATGTTCTCGATCGCCGCGAAGACCTCATCTTTGTGGACCACGCCGAGACCGACACCCCAGGAACTCGAGATGTCGTACCGGTTCCACAACGAGAATGTGGTTTCCGGAAGGTGCGCAAGTCGCGCGCCCTTCCGCACGGTCGCCGATTGATCGCTCGTAACCTCTGCATCTTGATAGGCCGCCGCCGCGATGATGCTCCACTGCTCCGTGATCCGGCCGCTCAAGCCGAGCTCGAAGCCGCGATTGCGTTGTCCGTCCACGAGGATCATTCGCGTGGCGTCGTTGGGATCCGCAACGGCGACTTTCTTGCGCTCGAGCTCGAACACCGCTGCCGTCACGGCAAGGTCCGGCGTCGCATCCCACTTCACGCCGACTTCGTAGTTCGTGAACTCCTCGGGGTCCAGAGACGAGTTCGATGCCGAGAGCGATGCTAGCTGGTCGCCCGCGCGCGGCTGATAAGTCAGACTGTAGGATGCGTAGGTCGAGACGTTCTCGACCGGCTTGTAGATCAGCGCCAAGCGCGGCGAGAACAGATCGTCGCTCGAGCTGAAGCCCGCTCCCGTGCGATTGTTCGTGAAGTCCACATCGAAGCTGTCGTAACGAACCCCCGCGACAACCAAGAAGCGAGGCGACAAGACGATCTCATCGTGCAAGTAGACAGCGGCAATCTTCGCGGTGCCGTCGTTGTCGGCATCCGTGGCGCTCTGACGGAACGAAACCGGTAGGGTCGTACGCGGATTGCTGATCGGCACCTGGACGGATGTCGTGCCGGGAGCAACGGTATCGAAATAGCCGGTATTGCGGAAATTCTCGGTCTCTTGGCGACCGACCTCGATACCCGCCAAGAACTTGTGAGTGATCGCTCCGGTCGTCAGGGTGAAGTTCAGATCCGTCTGGTTGAAAAAGTTCTCGCGCTGAGTTGCATTGTTGTACGCATTGATCGCCACGAGCGTCCCTGCTGCGTTCACCGCACCGGGGAATACGTTCTGATAGAACTTGTCGTAGTCGCCGTAGCGCGTGCGGTTACGCAGAACGAAGTCGTCGCTGAAGTGGTGCTCGACCAATAGGTTCGCCATCTTCACGGTCGCTTCGACCGGCGACTGATTCGGATCGCCGAAAAATTGCCCGCGACGGGTCTCGAGCGGCCGACCCTGGTACGACGAAACGCCGCGGTCGGCCACACGCTCGTCATGGAAGTACTCCAACCCCGCGGTCACCGTCGTGCGATCGCCCACGATGAACGTCATCGTCGGATTGATGCCGTAACGCTCGAGCGTCACATCGTCGCGATAGCTCTCGGAATCCTCGTACACCCCGTTGACGCGGAAAGCGATGCGATCGGACAGCGGCTGATTGAAATCTGCGGTAACGCGCTTGTTCTCATAACTCCCGAATTGGAGCGAGACCGAGCGAATCGGATCGAACTCCGCTTGCTTGCTGACGCGATTGACGATACCGCCGACTCCGCCGCGACCGAAGAGCGCGCCGTTCGGGCCCTTCAGCACTTCGAGTCGCTCGACGTTGTAGAGATCGCGGTAGTACTGCACGTCATCGCGCATGCCGTCGAGAAAGAAGTCTCCGGTCGTGGCATTGCCGCGAATGACCGGCGTTTCGCGGTTGCCCTCGCCTTGCGCCATCGTGATGCCCGGCACGTACTGAACGGCATCGCCGATGTTCTGCGCATTCACGTCGTCCAGCGTCTGGCGCGTGATCACGCTGATCGATTGCGGCACGTCGAGTAGCGGCGTGTCCGTCTTAGCCGCGTTCGCGACGCTGGCCTTGTAGCCTTCGTCGACGGTTTCGGCGACTTGAATCTTCGGTAGGACGGTCGGTTTCTCGTCCGCAGCTTGCGCGGCAGAGACCACGACGAGGGGAAGGCTCAACAGGCTGGCTCGGATCAGGGGCGATGACATTCGACAACCTCAGAATGAGAGTCAACTACGAACGAGAATGATTCTCATTAAATCAATTCGGCGGCGGGTTGTCGAGACCCAAGTCGGTCATTTGGGAAGAGATATCAACGGATTCTGCAATGCAGCGACGGCTCGGCACCCATACGTCGGCCGCCAGATACATATGTATAGGCACAGGGATGGCGCGGGACCTTCAGCTTCGCCGCGGCGAGCTCAAGACGCGACACC
>DATCLP010000334.1:0-2661 GCA_036563855.1 Steroidobacteraceae bacterium
GGGCGACGGGCGACGGGCGACGGGCGACGGGCGACGGGCGACGTCAGAAAGCATCACAGGGATGCGCACAACGCGACCAACAAAGCAAGTCTCGGCGATGGTGTTTCGCCTACCGATTCAGCGACAGCAATGACTGAAAGCTAGGAAACGTCGCGAATGCGACTGTTTGGAAATTTCTCAGCGCCGCAATGGCGAGGCCATTCGTGCGCCAATTTGCGGGACCTAGTACAGGGTGATTTGAAAGCGAGACGCGAGTCGCAAATGACTCCCCCTCGCTCCTTTCTCTTGGCGTCGGTCCGTGGCCTGCAACCCGTCGCCTCTTTAGCTCCAGCGTCGCTGTGCGCTAGCCCACAGACTGCAGATCGGCGAGCGCGAAGTAGCGAAGGCACCGACGCGGCGATGTCCGATGCCGCGCTGCATGCAGCGCGGATCGTGGGCCCATTGCACGGCGTAAACGGTGGGATCGAGACTCGCGCCGACGAGATCGCGAAGATGTTGCCGCCAACTCTCTTTGATCTTCATGGTCGACTCCAATGGATGCATACCCCGAACGCCGTATCGTCGCAGGCGGTTCCTGACGCCTCTGTACTTGAAGATCGGCCATGTTCTGCCGGCGTTTAGCGACAGGCGTCACACCGACACGGAAAAATTCGAAATCTGTGGGCCATTTCTAGTCATGGGTGTGGGGCGAGAGCGGGCTACGGGCTACGGCGACGGGCTACGGTTAGAAGGTAGCGCCGCGAAGACCACTAGACCCATGAGCTTGTACGACGTGCGAAACAACTCGAACGTCTGCGCTCTTCGGCACGATGCCCAACTGCAGATTCAAGACCACATCAAGATCGCGTCCACAACGATTCCTCGTGGCCTCGACATGGCCGCAACGAGTCAACAGCGACAAAACTTTTCATGAGGCGTGTGCGCCGCTTTCGAGCATCCGCGCACGACAGGAAGCACAGGAAATCTCTGCGCGGGTTTCGACGCGGTCATAGCCGCTCACCTCTAAGCCGTTGCCCGTAGTCCGTGGCCCGTAGCCCGCTCTCGCTCCGCGCCCCCGAGCCTCGAGCCCTCTTTTCAAATCTGCGGTATGCAGTGCCCTACCCCGTTGGCTATCATCTCGCGCCGCATAAAAAAGCCCCGAGCATCCAATTGGAGTTCATTCCATGCAGTTCGAGTACACCGACAAGGTCAAGGGCCTGATCGCGCGCCTGGAAGCCTTCTTCGAGGAGCACATCTATCCGAACGAGAAAGCGGTCGCTGAGCTCCTCGCCAGCCGCCAGGGCAAGGAACGTTGGGAGCCGATCCCGATCGTCGAAGAGCTGAAGCCGAAGGCAAAGGCCGCCGGACTGTGGAACCTGTTCCTGCCTCACTCGGAACGCGGTGCGGGACTGACGAACCTCGAATATGCGCCGCTGTGCGAAATCATGGGCCGGGTGAGCTGGTCGTCCGAGGTGTTCAATTGCTCGGCGCCCGACACGGGCAACATGGAAATCCTCGAGCGCTACGCATCGCCCGAGAACAAGGAGCGCTGGCTGAAGCCGCTGCTGAACGGAGAGATCCGTTCGGCATTCTGTATGACCGAGCCGGCTGTCGCCTCCTCCGATGCGACGAACATCTCGACCGAAATTCGCCGCGACGGCGATCACTACGTCATCAACGGCCGCAAGTGGTTTGCTTCGGGTGCCGGCGACGTCCGCTGCAAGATCCTCATCGTGATGGGCAAGACCAATCCGGACGCGCCGAAGCATCAACAGCAGTCGCAAATTCTCGTGCCGATGGACACGCCGGGCGTGAAGGTGATTCGCCCGCTTCCGGTTTTCGGCTTCGACGATGCGCCGCACGGCCACATGGAAATCGAGTTCAACAACGTGCGCGTGCCTGCAAGCAACATTCTGCTCGGCGAAGGCCGTGGCTTCGAGATTGCGCAAGCGCGCCTCGGTCCGGGGCGTATTCATCACTGCATGCGCAACATCGGCGCTGCCGAGCGACTGCTCGAGCTGACCTGCAAGCGTCTGCTGTCTCGCGTGGCGTTCGGTAAGCCCATCGCCGAGCAATCGATCTGGCTCGAGCGCATCGCGAACTGCCGCATCATGATCGACCAAGCGCGCCTGCTCGTGCTGAACGCCGCCGACAAGATGGATCGTTACGGCAACAAGACTGCACGCCGCGAGATCGCCATGATCAAGGTTGCCGCACCCGCCATGTTGAACTACGTCGTGGATTGGGCGATTCAAGCGCACGGCGCAGCCGGCGTGACGAACGACTTCCGGATCGGCCACATGGCCGCGAGCGCGCGCACGATGCGCATCGTCGATGGACCCGACGAAGTGCACCGCAATCAAATCGGCAAGATGGAGCTGGAGAAGTACAAGCGCGCGTAAGGCTCGTGCGCATCCATCTTTCGCACATCTCGAATAGCAGTTCGGATTTGGGAGCTTAAGGAAATGGCCGTTTCATCATTGTTCGATTTGACCGGGAAGGTTGCCGTCGTGACGGGTTCGAGCCGCGGCATCGGCGAAGCGATTGCTGTGCGCTTTGCCGAGCACGGCGCAAAGGTGGTCGTGACGAGCCGCAAACTGGATGCCTGCGAAGCCGTCGTGAAAAAGATCAAGGACAACGGTGGCGAAGCGTTCGCTCATGCGTGCAACATCGGTCGTAAGG
>DATCLP010000335.1:0-4709 GCA_036563855.1 Steroidobacteraceae bacterium
ATCCAATCGCTTTCTTCATCGCCGCGGATGCCCATCGCAACGTGCACGAGCTCGTGCAGCAGCGTGCTCGTTCGGTTTTCGCTGATCAGCGGACGTTCCGAATGCAGGAAGAGTGAAGCAGGTCCGGACAATCCGCCGCGCCACATCGGATCGCCCGCAGAGACGATGAGCAGTCGCCGCGGAAATTTCGGAAACACATTCTTCAAGTGCGGCAGATTCCAATTGAGGAATGCGAGGATGTCTTGTCGCCGAGCTCCTTCGCCTTCGGGAGCTGCGACGATCGTCTGAATACCGCTGATGATCTGGCTGCGCTCGCCGAGGCGTCCGGCGAGGACCCACCCCTCGGGACGGTCGATGCGCCGCTCCGAGTCGGGGATCTTGAAGACGTCCTTTTCCTGCGGGTAGGCAGTGACCGCCGACCAGCCGTTCGGCAGCGAAAACGCCAAAGTCGTCTTGCCTTTGAGGCTGCGTCGGCTCGTCACGTTGATGCGCGGCACCATCTTGTCCGCGCGGAAGATCGCCCACTCGTCGGTGACGAGCGAGTCGTAACGCTTGGGAGCACGTTCGTTCGTCGCAACGAACTCATACGTGATGCGCGCCTGTTTGCCTTGCGGCGACCATGTGACGCGATCTCCACTTCGTGAAAGGGGATCGCTCGAGGCGAAGGCGCGATGTCTCTCGGGATCGATGAGGAATTCGACGCGGCTGGGCAAGCGATCGCCGCTCAGCGTCAACTCGACACGCATGACCGGGCGCCGCGGCGCGATCTCCGCGCGGAAAGCAGCATCGTAGAAACGGTCCGCGGCTGAAAGGGGTGGGGCAATCGCGACTAACGCGCCCAGCAGGCCGGCGACCCGCCAGCGCGCGTGCACGGCACGGAAATGCGATGACGCGTGTGACATGCAGCCAAGAGTAACCGCACGAAGGCCGTCCTCGAAACGCTTGAAATGACATGGCCGGTCCCTATTTCCCCGGCAGACGCGCGAGTCGTTCAACGGCGGCGCAACTGATCGGCATTCGAGCAGGAGGATATTCATGAGCCTTGTACGTTACGAGCCTTGGGACTTGTTGAACCAGCTACACCGTGAAATCAATCGCATGTTCGATTCCACGTCTTCTGTCGGTGCCGCCGCCGAGAGCTCGGTGACTGCGGATTGGATGCCGCCGGCGGATATCGCGGAGTTCAAGGATCGCTGGGTGTTGAAGTTCGACGTGCCCGGCGTCGACACGCATGCGATCGACATCACGCTCGATCAAGGCATCCTGACGATCAGCGGCGAGCGTGAGAAGGACAGCACGGTTGCCGAAGCGGAGCGCCGCCGCGTCGAGCGCCCGCACGGGCGTTTCCATCGTCGGTTCACGCTGCCCGATACGGCGGACGCCGCGAACGTCCGGGCAGTCGGTCGCAACGGCGTTCTCGAAGTCACGATTCCGAAACAGCCGAAGGCACAGCCGCGGCGCATCGAAGTCAAAGCTGCTTGAGACGTGTGCATCGCGTGCCCGGGACGAAAACGTTCCGGGCACGTTTGCGCATGGCGGTTGCAATTCCATACGGGTACGATGCCGCATGCGCTCACGATGTTTTCACGGGACTCGTTTCGCCTCGCAGCGAGCCCGATGATCGCAACGACTCATTCGTTTCGACATGGCTCACTTCGACACCAAATTCGCCAAACGCCCCGAACCGGACCAGGTTCTCGTCGAAATCGCCGAATACGCGCTCTCATATGAGATCGAGAGCGAAGCAGCGTATGAGACGGCGTACTACTGCCTGATGGACACTCTCGCATGCGGGTTTCAGGCTTTGAAGTATCCCGCGTGCACAAAGCTCCTTGGACCCGTCGTTCCCGGCGCCACGATGCCGGGCGGCGCGCGCGTGCCGGGCACTTCCTATGAGCTCGACCCGGTGCAAGCGGCCTTCAACATCGGGACGATGATCCGGTGGCTCGACTTCAACGATACGTGGCTTGCGGCCGAGTGGGGACATCCGTCAGACAACCTCGGTGCCATTCTTGCCGTCGCCGATTACCTGTCGCGAAGGAACTTTGCGCAGGGCAAGAAGCCGCTCACCGTCCGCGACGTGCTGACGGCCATGATCAAGGCGCACGAGATTCAGGGTGTGACTGCACTCGAGAACAGCTTCAATCGGGTTGGCCTCGACCATGTGCTTCTCGTCAGAATTGCATCCACGGCGGTTGCGACCGCGATGCTCGGAGGCACGCGCGAGCAAGTGATCAACGCAGTGTCCAATGCCTGGGTCGATGGCGGTTCGTTGAGGGTCTACCGTCACGCGCCGAACACGGGCTCGCGAAAGAGTTGGGCAGCCGGCGATGCAACGAGCCGCGCAGTACGCCTCGCATTGATCGCAATGACCGGCGAGATGGGCTACCCGTCCGCACTGACGGCGAAGACCTGGGGTTTCCAGGATGTGCTCTTCGAAGGCAAGCCGCTGTCGTTCCCCCAAAAGTTCGGCAGCTACGTGATGGAGAACATCCTGTTCAAGATCTCGTTCCCCGCCGAGTTCCACGCGCAAACCGCGGTCGAAGCTGCGCTCAAGCTGCACCCGAAAGTCAAGGGTAGGCTCGATCAGATCGACCGGATCGTCATCGAAACGCAGGAACCCGCGGTGCGCATCATCGACAAGACCGGACCGCTCGCCAATCCGGCCGACCGCGACCACTGTTTGCAGTACATGGTTGCGATCCCATTGATCTTCGGCCGCCTTGTCGCGGAAGATTACGAGGACGCGGTGGCGAGCGACGAGCGCATCGACCGGCTGCGCAACAAGATGATCGTGCGCGAGAACACGAAATTCACCGAAGACTACTACGCACCCGACAAGCGCTACATCCCCAACGCCGTGCAAGTGTTCTTCACTGACGGCTCGGCAACTGAGCGCGTCGTCGTCGAGTATCCGCTCGGCCACCGTAAGCGTCGTGCCGAGGGCATGCCCGTGCTCGTGAAGAAGTTCGAAAGCGCCGTCGCGGCGCATTTCCCTCCGAAGCAGACCGAATCGATCAAGGCTATGTTTGCCGATCGATCGCGTTTGGAGCAGATGCCGGTCAACGAATTCGTCTCAGGTCTCGTCAAGAACAGTTGAGGGCACGAGCAAGTGTCGATAGCGTTCCGGGCATTGTTCGTCGGCGATCGGTCAGAAACGTACTCACTGTTCGAGCGGTGGCTCAAAGGCACCGATATCGCGATCGACGACGTCGTCGGTCATGCCGATGTGCTCGCTGCAGTCGCGCGCAGGACGCCCGACCTCATCGTTCTGGGGTTCGACAACGCCATCGACGATATGACGCAGTGCTGCCGCGTGCTCAAGGAAAATGCGGCAACCATGCTCTTGCCGGTTCTCGTGCTTGCACGCTCGACGCGTCACCGAATGGCAGCGTTCGAAGCAGGCGCAGACGACCTGCTCACGGTTCAAGTCAAGCGCGAGGAGTTCTTGGTCCGCGCTCGTGCGCTGATGCGGGTGAGCGCTGCGCGCAGGCGACTCGCGGCGGAACAGGTGGCCGAGGAAGTCAGACAGCGCGAACAGATCCGCGCGGCGTTTCGCCGCTACATCTCTCCGAATATCGCCGATCGTATTCTCGCAGATCCGGACTTGCGCGATTCCGTGCTGTCCGGCTCCAACATCCGGACCGAAGCCGCCGTGCTGTTCGCGGATATGCGGGGCTTCACGGGCATCTCGGAGCGTTTGCCGCCCACGGAAGTCGTCGAGTTGTTGAATGAGTTCTTCGCCTGTCTGACGGCGATTACGTTCGAGTACGACGGCACGGTGTTCAGTATGGCCGGCGACAGCCTCATGGTCGGTTTCGGCGTGCCGGTCGAGCAATCCGACGGGCCGCAGCGTGCAGTCTTGGCCGGGCGCCGAATGCTCGAGCAATTCCAGGTGCTCGCCGACAAATGGAAGGCCAAGCACGGGATCGAAACCGGGCTCGGCATCGGCATCAACGTCGGCGAGGTCATTGCCGGCAATGTCGGTTCGCCGGCGTACATGAACTACACGATCATCGGCGATACCGTGAACGTCGCCTCGCGACTCGGTCAGCGGGCGAGAGCAGGCGAGATGCTGTTCTCGGAGGCCGTCAAGAAGGCGCTCGATGCGAGTGGCTTCGATCTTGCCGCTCTTGCTTTGCCGCCGCTCGTTTTGCGCGGCCGCTCGAGCCCCATCGATATATTCTGCGTCCCGACCGAAACCCGGCTGGATTTGCGGCCGGTGAGCGCAGAAGCCGTGGCGCTTCGCGCGCAATGAATCGGACGGCTCGCGATGATCCCGGCGCTTCTAATATCGGGCTTCGAATCCGAAGCCCATAAAGTTCACGCCGCCCTTGTCGTCAGCGAAAAGGCCGAAGACGCTCGAGCGGTGCCAGACCATGTACCCCACGTAGGCTTCCTTGATGCCGCCGTTGAAGAGCGGTGCGAACACTTCGAATTGTCTTAATGGCACGTCGATCGTCCATTCGACGTAGTTCATCAGTTTCTCGGACTCGACGCCCTTCTTCGCGAAATCGCGTTGCTCGCTCATGGGGATGCGCGTGACGTAACTGAGTCCCTCGCCGAGGCCGAGCCGGATGTTCAGACGCGTGCGCGGGATTCGCCATGTGTAATGCGCTTTGATGTACGCCGTGACGCCCCAGCCGTCCGGCTGGTAGCCCCGCTCGTCGAAGCGCTGTAGTCCTACGTTGGCAGTCATTTCGATCGGC
>DATCLP010000336.1:0-4046 GCA_036563855.1 Steroidobacteraceae bacterium
GGCTTGATCACGTTGCTGCTCGGCATGAATAGCCAGCTGGCGCTCGTCGCCGCGGTCTTCCACATGATGAACCACGCGACCTTCAAGGCCTCGTTGTTCATGGCTGCCGGCATCGTGGATCACGAGACCGGTACGCGCGACATGAAGCGGCTGAGCGGATTGGCCCATGCGATGCCTCTTACTGCGACGGTCGCGCTCGTCGCCGCCGCGGCAATGGCAGGTGTGCCGCTGCTGAACGGCTTCCTCTCCAAGGAGATGTTCTTTCACGAGACGATCTTTGCCGGCGAAGGCCCTCTCATTCGTATCGTTCTGCCTGCTGCAGCGACCCTGGCCGGAATGTTCAGCGTGGCCTACTCGGTGCGCTTCATCCATCAAGTCTTCTACGGCCCGCTCGCGACGGACTTGCCGCGCAAGCCGCACGAACCGACACGCGGCATGCTGTTGCCGAGTCTGTTGCTCGTAATTGCTTGCGTGCTCGTCGGTACGTTGCCCGGCCGCACGATCGGGCCGTTCCTGAACATCGCCATCAATTCGATTCTCGGCGACGAGACGCCGACCTACAGCTTGCAGGTATGGCATGGCTTTACGGTGCCGCTAGCCATGAGTTTCCTGGCACTGATCGGCGGCATCACTTTTTATGTATTGATGTATCGGCGCAGCGAGCGTGCGCTCGGTAAAGCTCCGGTGCGCGCCCCGGTCGACGGCCGGCGGGCATTCGACATCGTGATGGTGGCAATCATTCGGATGTGCGACCGTCTGATCCGGATGATTTCCTCGCGCCGTCTGCAAATACAGCTTCTGCTCATCGTGTTCGTCGCTTTTGCGGCGGCTTTGGTACCGCTCTGGGGGTACGGATGGCCCGCCGGCAACATGAAGCTGACGCCGATCAACCCGATCTTCCTCGTGTTGTGGCTCGTCGGCTGCGCGTGTGCGATCGGGGCAGCGAATCAAGCCAAGTTCCACCGGCTCGCGGCGCTGATCATGGTCGGCGGCGCCGGGCTCGTGACCTGTCTGACGTTCGCCTGGTTCTCGGCGCCGGATCTGGCGCTGACGCAGATCGCGGTCGAAGTGGTGACCACAGTGCTGTTGCTGCTCGGTTTGCGTTGGATGCCGCGCCGGCTCGAGTTCGACGATCCGCGACGGCGTACGTTGCGCGCGCGTGCGCGCCGCGTCCGCGACATCATCCTCGCCTCGGCGGTCGGCATCGGTGTTTCGATTCTTTCCTTTGCCGTGCTCACCCGGCCGCCCGTCGAGGTGCTCGCGCCGTACTTCGTCGAGCGGGCGTTGACCGAAGGCGGCGGGCACAACGTCGTGAACGTCATCCTGGTCGACTTCCGCGGCTTCGATACGATGGGCGAGATCACCGTCATCGCCGTCGTCGCATTGACGGTGTATGCGCTGTTGCGACGCTTCCGTCCTGCGCCGGAGAGTCGCGTCCCGCCGCGCGCACAACGCGAGGATGCTGCGCGCGAAGCGCTCGAATCGGGCGAAGGACTACCGCGCGGCTATCTGCGTTTGCCGGCCACCGTCGCGCGCATGCTGTTGCCGATGGCCGGGCTCGTTTCGATCTACTTTCTATTGCGCGGACACGACGCGCCGGGCGGCGGTTTCGTCGGCGGCCTCGTGATGGCGACCGCCATCATCGTTCAGTACATGACGAGCGGCGTGCTGTGGGTCGAGTCGCGCTTGCGGATCCATCCGCAGTACTGGACCGGCGCGGGGCTGATGTTCTCCGGTATCGCAGGCATTCTGGCTTGGTTTGCGACACGTCCGTTCCTCACGAGCCTCGAATGGGAAGGCCATTTGCCCATCATCGGTGAGGTCCATCTGTCGAGCGTGCTGCTGTTCGACTTGGGCGTGTTCATGGTCGTCGTCGGTGGCACCGTCTTGATGTTGATCGCGATCGCGCATCAATCGCTGCGCAGACCGCGCAAGACTTTGCCGCCGGACGACAGCGTCGAGACGCCCGTGCGCATGTCGGTAGCGGAGGTCTGATGGAAGCGGTCTTCGCACTCGCAATCGGCGTGCTCACGGGTTCCGGCGTATGGCTGCTGCTGCGCCCGCGAACTTTCCAAGTGATCATGGGGCTCGCGCTCTTGTCCTACGCCGTCAATCTTTTCATCTTCGGCATGGGTCGGCTCGTCTCGGATAAGCCGCCGATCATCAATCACGAAGGCGTGACCGATCCGTCGCTGTACGCGGATCCGGTCCCGCAGGCCCTCGTTCTGACCGCGATCGTCATCAGCTTTGCGACCACGGCTTTGTTCCTGGTCGTGCTGCTGGCTGCGCGCGGGTTCACGGGTACGGATCACGTCGACGGCCGGGAGCCCGACGCATGATGGCATGGCTCCAGCATCTACAAGTCGTGCCGATCGTGACGCCGCTGCTCGTCGGCGCGCTGATCCTGCTCATTTCTGCGGATCGGCATCAGCTGCGCGCCGCGTTGTCGGTGGGCTCTGTGCTCGTGCAGCTTGCGGCCGCGCTGACGCTGCTCTTCATGACGACGGATTCCATGCCGCACCTCTGGCAGGAGGGCGTCGGCGTCTACAACATCGGCGCTTGGCCTGCGCCGTTCGGCATCGTGCTCGTCGTCGACCGGTTCACGGCGATGATGCTGACGCTCACCGCGCTGGTGGGTCTTGCCTCGGTCATTTATTCGCTCGCGAATTGGGATCGCGTCGCGCCCGGTTTTCATTCGATGTTCCAGTTCCTGCTCATGGGACTGAACGGCGCGTTCTTGACCGGGGATCTGTTCAATTTATTCGTTTTCTTCGAGGTGCTGCTTGCATCCTCCTACGGGTTGCTGCTGCACGGTTCCGGCCCGTCGCGAGTGAAGTCCGGGTTGCACTACATCGCCGTCAATCTGACCGCGTCCTTCTTGTTCCTGATCGGCGTTGCGATGATCTATGGCATGACCGGCACGCTGAACATGGCGGATCTGGCCGTGCGAATCACGCTGCTCGATCCGGACGATCGCTCGCTGTTCGAGGCCGGGGCAGCCATTCTCGGAGTCGCATTCCTCGTCAAGGCGGGCATCTGGCCGTTGAGCTTCTGGCTGCCGACGGCCTATTCCGCCGCGAGCGCGCCCGTGGCTGCGGTCTTTGCTTTGCTCACGAAAGTCGGCGTCTATGCCGTCGTGCGCGTCGGTACCTTGCTGGCGTCGGCGGACGTGCAGACTTCTTTCATCGATGAAGGTCTGTTCTACGGCGGGGCGGCGACGGTTACTTACGGTGTGATCGGCATGTTCGCCGCTCAACAGCTCGCGCGACTCGTGTCCTATTCGGTCGTCGCGTCCTCGGGTCTTTTGCTGATGGCGCTCGGCTTGCGCAACGAGGCTCTTACGGCGCCGGTGTTGTTCTACCTTGCCAGCTCAGTGCTCGCCGCAGCTGCGTTCTACATGCTGAACGGCTTGACCGAGCGGATGCGCCTTTTTTCCATTCCCAACGATGCCGATCTCGCGCCGCTTCCGGACGTGACCTATGTGGGCTTCGGCGTGAAGGAGCCACCGGATCCGCATTCGCCGGAGGATGAAGTGGGCATTGCGATTCCTGCAGCGATGGCCTTCCTGGGCCTGGCGTTCGTTTGCTGCGTGTTGCTCGTCGCAGGTCTGCCGCCGCTGTCCGGTTTCGTCGCGAAGTTCGCGATGATGCATGTCGTGATCACGACGCCGCCCGATACGCCGGAGACTTGGTACGAATGGCTGCTCGTTGCGGCGGTGCTGACGACAGGGCTTGCGGCGGTGATTGCACTGACGCGAATCGGCTTGAGGCTGTTCTGGTCGGTGACCGGGCGCACGACGCCGCGGCTTCGGTTGATCGAGGTGGGGCCCGTTGCCTTCCTGATTCTGCTCTGTTTCGGATTGACGATTGCCGCAGGACCGGCGATGACCTATCTCGAATCGGCAGCGCGCTCGCTGCATGCGCCTGAGGTGTACATCAGGCTCGTGCACGCGCAGCCGGCCGTACCGGGGGTGACGCCATGATACGCGTGCCTCCGCTGTTGACTCTCGTGCTCGTCGCGATCTGGTTGTTGCTCAACAATACGAT
>DATCLP010000337.1:0-11967 GCA_036563855.1 Steroidobacteraceae bacterium
GCATGGTGTCTTCGGAAGGCGCGTGCGCGGCCTATTACACGTATGGACGATTCCGGGAGGTGGCAGCGTGAGCGCGCAATACGTTCGTCCTTTGGACCTGAAGCGGGGGCGTGTCGATCTGTCGCACGGCGCAGGCGGACGCGCGATGGCGCAATTGATCAAGGACTTGTTCGCCCGCGAGCTTCACAACGAGTATCTGGCGCAAGGAGACGACGGCGCACGCCTCGACAACCTCGCGGGCCGGATCGTGGTATCGACGGATGCGCACGTCGTTTCGCCGTTGTTCTTCCCTGGCGGCGATATCGGCAGCCTTTCGGTGAACGGCACCATCAACGATCTCGCCGTCATGGGCGCACGGCCGCTCTATCTCGCCGTGAGCTTCATTCTCGAAGAAGGCTTCAGTCTCGCCGAGCTGGCACGCATCGTTGCTTCGATGGCGGCGGCATCGCGAGCGGCAGGCGTGCCGGTGGTGACCGGCGATACCAAGGTCGTCGAAAGAGGCAAGGGCGACGGCGTGTACATCACGACCACGGGCGTGGGAGTTGTCCGCGAGGGCATCGATTGCTCAGGATCCCGTGCGCGTCCGGGCGATGCCATCCTGTTGTCCGGCACGATCGGCGATCACGGCATGGCGATCATGTCGGTGCGCGAGAACCTGTCGTTCGACGCGCCCATCGTTTCGGACAGCGCGCCGCTGCACGAGATGATTGCCATGTTGCTCGATGAAGTACCTGAAGTTCGCGTGATGCGGGATGCGACGCGCGGCGGGTTGGGTACGACGCTCAATGAAATCGCGCGACAGTCCGGCGTCGGCATGGTGATCGACGAATCGTCCATCCCTGTGCGTCCGCCGGTTCAAGCGGCATGTGAGCTGCTCGGGCTCGATCCGCTCTATGTGGCCAATGAGGGTAAGATTGTCGTGATCTGTCCGCCCGAGTCGGCGGAGCGGGCCGTCGCGGCCATGCGCTCCCATCCGCTCGGTGCGGATGCGGTGCGAATCGGCGAGGTTCGCGCGGACGAGCGAAATTTCATCCAGATGCGGACTGCCCTCGGCGGCGGGCGCATCGTCGATTGGTTGAGTGGCGAGCAACTTCCACGGATTTGTTGATGGCTGCCGATCTTCCCGCTGTGCTCGTCGTCGATGACGAGCAACGTTCGCTCGAAGCGTTGCGCCGCACGTTGGAGGACGATTTCTACGTGCTCATGGCCTCCAGTGCCGACGAAGCGCGCACCATCCTGGAGCGGGAATTCGTACAGATCGTGCTGTGCGATCAGCGCATGGCGGGCACTTCAGGCATCGAGTTCCTGAAAGAAGTGCGCACACGTTGGCCCGATGTCGTGCGCATCGTGCTCTCCGGTTACACGGATGCAGCCGACATCATCGCGGGGATCAACGAGGCGGGGATTTGGCAGTACCTATTGAAGCCTTGGTCGCCTGAGCAACTCGTATTGACGCTGAAGTCCGCTGCCGAAGTTTGGACGTTGCAGCGAGAGACGGAGCGCCTTTCGCTCGAGTTGAGGCAGAGCTTGAACAGCGTGCGAGAGAAGGCGACGGAGAAGCGGCGGGCCGTCCAAGCGGACGCAGGCTTCGAACGTCTCACGCGCGCACCCGACAGTCCGCTCGAGCCGGTTTGCAAGGTGGCGCAACAACTTGCGCGGTACGACCTTTCGGTGTTGATCACCGGCGAGACGGGCACCGGCAAGGAGTTGCTCGCGCGAGCCATGCACTACGCGAACCTGCGCGCGAACGGACCGTTCATCGTCGAGAACTGCGGAGCGTTGCCGGACACGCTGCTCGAATCCGAGCTCTTCGGTTACAAGCGCGGCGCTTTCACGGGCGCCTACGAGGATCGCATCGGCCTGCTGCAACAGGCGAACGGCGGCACGCTCTTTCTGGACGAGATCGGCAACACATCGCTGGCGCTTCAGAACAAACTGTTGCGTGCGCTTCAGGAAGGCGAAGTTCGACCGATCGGCGCGACACGCCCAGTGCGCATCGATGTGCGCGTCATCGCGGCGACGAATCGCGATCTCGAAGAGGACGTGCGTCAGGGAAAATTCCGCGAAGACCTCTACTATCGCCTCGTCGGCGCAACGCTCTATCTACCGCCGCTTCGAGAACGGCGCGACGATCTGCCGATCATTGCTCAGGAATTGCTGAAGCGAGAAGGCCCGCGCTTCGGTAAGCCGTCGGCCAAGCTCACTAAGGAAGCGCTCGCCTACATGCAGGCTTATCGCTGGCCCGGCAACGTTCGGGAGTTGCAGAACGAGCTGCGTAGGATGCTTGCGCTAGCATCGGGCGAGGAGCTGGGAGCTGAATTGCTGAGCCCGCGGGTCGTGCATGCGCCGCGAGAAGAGTCGCAAGCTCGCGATCTCAACTTGCTCGCCGGCCTCGACGGTACGCTGAAGCAACGCATGGAACAGCTCGAAGCGCGCGTCATCAAAGAAGTGCTCGTCCACCATCGTTGGAACAAGAGCCGCGCGGCGGCCGAGCTGGGCTTATCGCGCGTCGGACTGCGATCGAAACTATCCCGCTACGGACTGGATCAGCCCTCATGAACGTCTTGTGGTTGCAATCGGGCGGCTGTGGCGGATGCACGTTGTCCTGGATAGGCAGCGAGATCGGCCCGCTGGTGCGAACGCTTGCCGATGAAAACATCAGGCTGTTGTGGCATCCGAGCCTGTCGCAGGCCACGGGCGACGAAGCCGTCGCGATTTGGGACGACTGTGCTCAGGGGCGGGTTCCGCTCGACGTGTTGTGCCTCGAAGGCGCGGTGCTGCGCGGCCCCAACGGCACCGGACGATTTCACGTCGTCGCCGGCACCGATACTTCGATGATGGAGTGGGTGCGTAGACTCGCGCCGCGTGCGCGTCACGTCGTTGCCGTCGGAACGTGCGCCACGTATGGCGGGGTCACGTCGGCCGGCGCGAACGTGACCGATGCTTGCGGTTTGCAATACGACGGTACTGTGCCCGGTGGATTATTGGGCGTGGACTTTCGTAGCGGCAGCGGTCTTCCTGTCATCAATATCGCAGGTTGTCCGACGCATCCCGACTGGATCACGGAAACCTTGATCGCGCTCGCACGCGAACAGCTTACCGCCGGCGATCTCGACGAACGCGGGCGTCCGCGTTTCTACGCCGACCATCTCGTGCATCATGGCTGCCGACGTAACGAGTACTACGAATACAAGGCAAGCGCAGAGCAGCCCGGCGATCAGGGTTGCATGATGGAGCACATGGGATGCAAGGGCACGCAGGCGCACGCCGACTGCAATCTGAGGCCGTGGAACGGCGGAGGATCGTGTTTGACGGGCGGCTACCCCTGTATCCGCTGCACCGAGCCCGGCTTCGAAGAGCCGGGGCATCCGTTTGCGACGACGCCGAAACTGGCGGGCATTCCCGTCGGATTGCCTTCCGACATGCCGAAGGCCTGGTTCGTCGCACTTGCGGCGCTCGCCAAGTCGGCGACGCCGGCACGTGTTCGCGAGAACGCGCGTGCTGATCATCCGGTGCGTTTCTACGGCAAGCGCCGAGATCCTTCGAAGTCATGACGCGCCGTGTCGTCGGTCCGTTCAATCGAGTCGAGGGCGATCTCGAGATCAGCCTCGATGTGTCCGACGGATACGTGACGGCAGCGTATGTGAACGCGCCGATGTATCGCGGGTTCGAGCAAATGCTCTTGGACAAAGTGCCAGCCGATGCGCTCGTGCTCGTGCCCAGGATCTGCGGCATTTGTTCTGTCGCGCAAAGCGCCGCTGCGGCGCGGGCGCTAGCGAGCGCGTGCGGAGCCGAGCCGCCGCCGAACGGCAGGTTGGCCGCCAATCTCACGCAGGCCGCCGAGAACGCAGCCGATCATCTCACTCATTTTTATTTGTTCTTCATGCCCGATTTCGCGAATGCCGCGTATCGCGATCGGCCGTGGTACGAGGCCATAGCGAATCGTTTCCGCGCGATTCACGGGACGGCAGCCGCGGAAGTGTTGGCGGGCCGAGCCGCCTTCATGCGGGTGATGGGGCTGCTCGCAGGGAAGTGGCCGCATACATTGTCGTTGCAGCCGGGCGGCTCGTCGCGACCGCTGCAAGCCTCCGAAAAGATTCGATTGTTCCGCACATTGCGCGAGTTTCGAGAATTTCTCGAACGCGTCGTGTACGGCGACACGTTGGAGAACATCGCGTCCCTTGCGACATGCGATGAGCTTGCCGCCTGGGCGGAGGCGCATGCGGATCGCGCCGATTTTGCGAGATTCGTGCGCATTGCTGCGGATCTTCGTTTACACGAGCTGGGACGCAATCAGACGGTGATGATGAGCGCGGGCGCGTATCAGCAAGAAGCGGGGATGTTGTTTGCTCGCGGTGTCTGGTCGGGTCAGGAGGAGCCGCTGGATCCTGCGACGATCAAAGAAGACATCCGGTTCTCTCATTACGGCGGCGACGCTCGGGCGCGCTCGCCGGAAGAAGGCGAAACGTTACCCCAGATGGGCAAAGAAGGCGCGTATAGCTGGTGTAAGGCACCGCGCTTGGGCGGAAGAGTCGCGGAAACCGGAGCGCTCGCTCGTCAAGTCATCGCGAGACATCCGCTGGCTCGGGATCTCGTGAGTCGAGACGGCGGCAATGTCACAGCGCGAGTCGTGGCGCGATTGCTGGAGCTTGCACGCTTGGTGCCGGCCATGGAATCGTGGACGCAGCAGCTGCGTCCGGGCGAGCCGTACCATATTCCACCGCCGCCGATGCCGGACTCAGCGGATACGTTCGGGTTGATCGAAGCCGCTCGCGGCACACTCGGACATTGGATGAGCATTCGTCGAGGGCGCCTCCGCAATTATCAGATCATCGCGCCGACCACTTGGAATTTCTCGCCGCGCGATGCGAACGGTACGCCAGGGGCAGTCGAGCAGGCGCTCGTGGGAACGCCCGCGCACGATACGGAAGGCGGTATCGCGCCGGCTGTGTATCACGTCGTGCGCTCCTTCGATCCCTGTATGGTCTGCACGGTGCATTGATGAGCAACGCACCCGACGACGCAGCAAACGATTCCGCGCCGCAATGGTCCGGCGGCGCGATCGACGAGCAGGCATGGCTCGCCGTCATCCGCCGGATGGATGAGGTGTATCGCGAGCTGCTCGACTACGAAGCAACGCTCGAGCAACAGAACGAAGCGTTGGCGGAGTCGCAGCGGTTCATTTTCTCGGTGCTCACCTCGATGTCCGACGTGCTCGTCGTCTGCAACCGCGCCGGCATCATCGAAGATCTCAATCCTTCGCTGCTCGAGCTCACCGGCTGTTCGGAGGAGCAGCTACGCGGAACGTCGCTGTTCGATTTATTCGCCGATGCGGAATCGCGACGCGCGATGGAGGAGCACCTGGCCGCGCGCCCTGGCGAGCGGTTGGCGGATTGCGAAGTGCAAATGCGCGGGGCAGGCGGCGTTGCCGTGCCCGTGGCGTTGAGCTGCACGCCTCGGTTGAGCGGAACGGGTCGTCCTGTCGGCATGGTGATCACGGGACGACCTGTGGGCGAGCTTCGGCGCGCCTACTCGGCGTTGCGTCAAGCCCACGAGGACCTGAAGCGCACTCAACAACAGTTGCTGCAGGCGGAGAAGATGGCTTCGCTCGGGCGTCTGGTCGCGGGCGTCGCGCACGAGCTCAACAACCCCATCAGTTTCGTACTGGGCAACGTCGCTGCGCTGAAGAAATATGTGTCGCGTCTTGAGACGTACCTGGCGGCAATTCATCGCGAGCCGCTCTCCGAGGAAGTACAAAAGCTGCGGGAGCAGCTGCGCATCGACGCCGTGCTGGCCGATCTGCCTTCGCTCATGGACGGAATGCAGGAGGGAGGTGAGCGTACGCGCGACATCGTCGATGGACTGAAGCGGTTCTCGGCGTTCGGTGCCGACTCGCTCGTGCCGCTGGATCTGCGTGCTGTGATCGAACGAGCCGTGGAGTGGGTGGCAAAAGCAGCGCCAAATCAGCTTCACATCGATGTCCAGACACCGGAGCCCTTGCCGGTGAAAGGCAATGCCGGGCGGCTGCAGCAAGTGTTCATGAATCTCGTGCAAAACGCCGTCGATGCGACCGCCAGTCGCGAAGGAGCGCGCGTGACGATTCGTGCTCGCTGCGAGGAAGGGCAGATCTTCGTCGAAGTCATCGACAACGGTCTGGGCATTGCTCCCGAAAATCTGCCGAAAGTGTTCGACCCGTTCTTCACGACCAAGCCCGTCGGGCGCGGCACAGGTCTGGGCCTGTCGATCAGTTACGGCATCGTCGAACAGCACGGCGGGCACCTTACCGCCGAGAACGCGGCTGAGGGCGGTGCAATCTTTCGCGTACAGCTTCCCGTGCACGCGGAAGCGTGAGCGCCGATCGTGCTGATCGAAGTCACGGTGATCGGCAATCGAATCGACCGCGTGACAGTCAGCGGAGATCGCCCGCCGATCGTCTCTCATCTGCGCGGTCAGCCTTCACACGTTGTTCAGCGGACGCTGCCCTTGATGTACGCGGTCTGCGCACGTGCACATGCGGCTGCTGTGGCAGCTGCTTTGAAGTCGGCTCGGGACGGTAGTGTGACGACGACGGCCGATTCCGAGGTTGCGGCGGAAGCTGCGCGCGAGCAACTGCTGGCTATTCTGACCGGACCTGCGAAATTTCATTTGCCTCAGGCCGTTCGCAGCATCGGCACGCCCGGAGCGCTACGCGAGCTGTTCAGCGAATGGCTGCTCGGAATGGCTGTCGAGGATTGGCTCGCTCTCGACTCGATGGAAGATGTGATGCTTTGGACTTCGACGAGCAGCTCGGTGCTCGCAGCGGAGTTTCAGCGACGGCTCGATCTTGGTGAACCCTCAAGCCATCGGATCGCTGTGCTTCCCGTCGTCGATGCAGCGGAAAGTCTGCGCCGATGGTCGACGCCGACAGAAGCGCTTCGAGTCGATGTCGCTCAAACCGGTGCAATCAGTCGAGAGCTTCATCATCCGTTGATTCGTGAGCTGCAAGCTCGTCCGTTGCTGCAACGCTGGTTGGCGCGGGTTCGCGACGTGGCTCGCTATGCCAGCGGCGATCCCCAAAGTGTCGTCGGCCGCGTTTCTGCCGTTGCTACGGAGCCCGGTCGCGGACGCTCCATCGTCGAAACCGCGCGCGGCATGTTGATGCACGAAGTCGGGCTCGACGGCGATGTCGTCACCGACTACGCGATCGTCACGCCGACGCAACAGAACCTGCATCCCGACGGGGCAGTTCGGCGTTGGCTCGAAGGCACGCGCGTTGCTTCCGAAGTCGAAGCCTTGGACCTGGCTCGCAGAGCGATCGAAGCGCTCGACCCGTGCCTGGAATGGCAGTGCGCGGTTGTGCGCGGCGGCAGTCGATCGGCTTCCGCTTAGAATGATGAGCGATGATCAATCCGGCGATCGCGTGGTCGGAAATGCGGCGAAGGTACAAGTTGATTATCTGCGCGCTGATGCTGGGCGCGGCTGCCGTTCGAGCAGAAGATTGCGCGCGCCTGCAGGAATTCGACGAGATAGCGCAGACGGTGACCGAGCGGTTCTACGATAGGACGTTCCGCGGTTTGGACTGGAGTTCGACCGTTGCGCGCTATCGGAGCTCCGTCGCGTGCGATTTCAAAGAGCGAGAGCTCGCGGCCGTCCTCAATTCTCTGCTGGCCGAGCTCAAAGCGAGCCACACTGCTGTCTACACGCAGGATCAACTCGACTACTGGGCGCTGCAATCGATCTTTGCATTCGATCTGGAAAAGTATCAGGTGCCGTTTGTCGGAATCTGGCCCGTCCAGGTCGCGGGCGAGTGGGTTGCGAAGTATGTGTTGGACCATTCGCCTGCCGCTGAGGCCGGCGTTTCGCCGGGCGACAAGCTCATTCGTTTGGACGGTCGACCCTTCGAGCCGCTTGGATTCAAGACAGACGCCGACTCTATTCTCGTGTTCTCGCCGGCGCCTGGCGTCGAGCGAGCCGTGCGAATCAGGGCGATCAATCAGAGCGTTTCGGCTGCATTGCTGGAGGCGACTCGTAAGTCCGAACGTGTGATTCGTGTCGGGACGCGATCCGTCGGCTATGTGCACCTGTGGTCTGGGACGCATCCGCTTTTTCTCGAGAGCCTCGATGCGGCGCTCGATCGTTTTGCAGCGCGCGGCGTCGACGCGATCCTCCTCGATCTCCGAGGCGGATTCGGCGGCGCGAGTTTGGAGTACATCGAATATCTTCAGTCCGATCCGAGACTCGAGCGCGTGCGCAAGTACGCGCTCATCGACGATGGCGTGCGTAGCGGTAAGGAATGGGTCGCCGGTACGCTCAAGAACGAGAGGAGTGCGACGCTCGTGGGATCCAGAACCGCAGGCGCATTTCTTGCCGCCTCGCCGTTTGGATTCGCGGATGACAAGTACTTGTTGTACTTGGCAGTTAGCAGCTTCGATGCGCCCGGCATCGGTCCGATCGAAGGCATCGGCGTAGAGCCGGACGTCCCCGTTGCGCCGTGCAGAAGCTACTGCGCAGGCCGTGATCCGCAATTAGAGGCAGCACTGAAATTGATCGATGAGAGTTAATTGCTACGCTTCGCGCGGGCTGAGCTCGTGCACGCCGGGCTGGTTGTAGGGCTGTAGGAAGAAGCTCGCGAGGAGCCGAGTCCGTCGCTCCTTAGCCGCTCTCACGCATCCCGCGTTCGCGGTCGTATGTCATGAACATCGAGGCACGCACAGCGCAGCGAAGCCTCTCGTTGCCAACTATCAATTGTCAATTGCGCATGGGCGTTCAGGGCCCGAACCGTGTTACTTGTGTTATGAAATTGACGGGTGCTAGGCTCGCGCGCCGGCGCGCGGTCCGCCGCGTTAGCGAATCAAATGAATAAGGCTCAACGCGGCAACGCTATGTTTTCGCTATGCAGCCCAACGATCTCGACGCGAGTCGGGCGATTCACCCAATCGTTACGATGCGCCATTGGGCAGCTCTATCTACCGAACTTTCTGCGTGGTGTACATGACTGACGTTTCTCCTCTGTTTCGACCCTTCAAGATTCGTGGCTTGGAGCTGAAGAATCGCGTCGTGATGGCGCCGATGACACGATCGCATTCTCCGGGCGGTATTCCGACGGAGGAAAATGCCGCTTACTACACTCGGCGTGCTGCGAACGAAGTCGGTTTGATTCTTTCCGAAGGCACGTTGGTTCGGCGTAAAGGTGCGGGAAACGATCCGAATATCCCGCTGTTCTGGGGCGAGGAGGCGTTGGCCGGATGGAAGCGGGTGATCGATTCCGTGCATGCGGTCGGCGGCAAGATGGGGCCGCAGCTTTGGCATCAGGGCATGGCGCGCAAGCCCGGCACGGGACATTTCCCGGAGGCGCCGTGCGACGGACCGTCCGGTATCACGCTCATGGGCAAGAAGGTCAGTGAAGAGCCGAGCGAAGCCGAAGTGCTCGATATGGCACAAGCGTATGCCGATGCGGCCGCCGATGCTAAACGACTCGGGTTCGACTGCATCGAGCTGCACGGTGCGCATGCTTATTTGATCGACGAGTTCTTCTGGGAGCGAACGAATCAGCGCACCGATCGTTTCGGCGGCTCGATCGAACGACGCGCCGAGTTTGCGGCCGAAGTGATTCGGCGTTGCCGCGACGCTGTGGGCGACTTTCCGATCATCATTCGCATTTCGCAGTGGAAATCGGTCGATTACGCGGCCAAGGTCGCGAAGACGCCGGAAGAATTGGAGCGCTGGGTCGGAGTGCTGCGCGATGCGGGCGTCGACGCCATCCATTGCTCTCAGCGCAGAATTCTGGAACCCGAGTTTCCGGACGTCGATGGCCCGAAGGGTTTGAATCTCGCAGGCTGGGTCAAGAAGCTCACGGGGCTTCCGACGATCAGTGTCGGATCGGTGGGTCTGACTTCCGAGTTCACCGGTGCATTTCGAGGCGAAAGCTCTCGGGCGGGCAAGATCGATGAAGTGCTCGAGCGGCTCGATCGCGGCGAGTTCGATTTGGTCGCAGTCGGGCGCGCTCTTCTGCAGGATCCCGAGTGGGCTGCCAAAGTGAAGAACGGACGTTTCGACGAGCTGCGCGACTACGACGCGAAGTCGTTGCAGATCTATTACTGATCGCATTCACGTTACCGAGAAGACTTCCACTTCTCCGTATCGTCAGCTTGTTCGACTTGTGCTATTCGGCACAGGTGAGAGTTAGTTTTGCGCCGCGCCGTTAGCTCCTCCCTCCAAGATGCACGAAGGCACGAAAAGCGACGACTCAGTCTGTTGCGGTCGGCGTGCGAACTCGCTTACCGAGTCGCTGCCAGTCGAAACCCGGGGTAGACGAACGCTCGTGCGATCCGCTCACAGTCCTGCTCGCTCACGCCTTCACGACGGGCCACGGCATACCAGCGTGTCCTCACGTGCTTCTCGAGGTCATCGATGATTCCGGTAGCTTCGTCGTTCGTCAGGAGGAAGCGAGCGCACTGCGAGAGCGCGTTGGTCGCGTTCGCGTAGCGCCCATAGTCGCCGATCGTAAGCGCGAGGTCGCGGCGCTCTTCACTCACCAGAGGGAAGGGCGTCAGGTCATAGGCCGGGGACAGCCGCCACTCGTGCTCCGGGGCGATCACTGCATGGTTGCGTGGATGGTCGTCGGTGTTGGTGATGAGCGCATTGAAGACCATGCGCTTGAAAAGCTCGCGGGCGTCTTCTTCGGGATTTGCGCTGATGCGGCGGAGCTCCTCCGCGAGGAGCACATACGACCAGCGATCGCGTTCCTGATGGGTGTCCTCCGCGCGAAGTAGTGTCAGGGCGCTCAGCATGCGCGCACGCACATAACCCTCCTCGCGTGGGATACGGTCGAAGCGCTTCACGAGCAAGGCGTCGCGATCGCCTACTTGCACAACACGAGACTGCGCGACATTCAGTCCGCACTCTCTCGCGAGGACGAGCATGGCGTGCTCGACGCGAGCGTGGTTCCATCTGTCATCGGTCCGGTTGAACTTGGCGATCCAGAGTGCCCCGGCGTCCTCGACGACGGCCTTGGGGCGCGCGCCGCCCATGGAGGTGCCGATGAGCATGAGATCTTCCACCTGAGCGCGGTCCGCATCGTCCTGACGTGTCGACGGATCCTCATCCGCAACGATCAAATCGGCGAGCTGCTGTAGACGCTCGAGATCCATTGTGCGGTTGAACCTCCGCAGCGGCGCCGGCGGCTCCACGTTGAGGCCGAACCCGAGCGCACCGGCGCGATCATCTGGCGACTGCAGCAGGTAATCGATCTCACCGAGCGCGGCGAGTCCCGCGTGTTTCTCGATGACGCGCCGGCCCCAATAGTCCGGGCTCGCATCCCGGATCGCGCCGAAGACGCCCTTTAGCCGAGTGGTTTCGAATGTCCGCTCGGACAGCGGTAACTCGATCGGATCGATCGGCACCGCATCCCGCCGAGCGAGGTATCGGCGCCCATACACGAAGCGCCCAACCGGCATGCCGCGGCGGTCCTCTTCCAGTACGAAGCGCCCCGCAGTCACGAACTGAGTGTGCCCGGGCAGCATGACGCAGACGAAGCACTCAGAAGTCATTGTCGAGTGCTCCCCTTCGGGTCGGGTAGGCGTGTGCGCGTTCGCGCGCGGCGCGCATCACCGCTTCATCGCGCGCGGGATCGGCTAGATCCTGAACTTGGGAGATGAGGCCGTACACCCACATGAGCCCGAGATAGACGCCGATCGCGGTGCCGGGCTTGCCCGTCTCCGCGTTCCGAATCGCCCGTGGGCTCACGCCCAGCTTTTCCGCAACATCGCCGATGGACAGATTCCGGGCGAGGCGCACTGTGCGCAGGTTGGCCCCGAGCTGGCGGATGGCGGCGTCCACCTCGAACGGCGGGGCTTTAATGATGGAGTTGTCCTTGGGCATGTGCTTTAAAAGGCATTAATTCGGCGATTTTGTACCTTTTAAAGCATAATCAGGTTAAGGCGTTTTGACCACCCTCTATGCCTTATAAGGCATAGAGCTGGGCACATC
>DATCLP010000338.1:0-4890 GCA_036563855.1 Steroidobacteraceae bacterium
ATTCCGCCGCGATCGCTTGCGCGACCCGGGTATGCCCCTGGCCGAGACCGGAGGTCAGCAGAAGTACCTTGGGAGAGAAATCGGGTGCGGCGACAACCGGGCGTCGCAGGAAAATCTGCTGCCCTGCGCGGTAGTCCGTATGCGTGCGCGGATCGAACGGCATGGGGCACCCTCGCGATCCGAATTCATAGCCGTCAGCGAAGTTCCCTCATATTAGGGCTGAAGGCGGCGGCCTAAAGGTAGGCGCGGTATCCCGTATATTTCTGACGATTGCCCGTAGCCGCAAAGTCCGGTTGAAGACTGAAGACCGAAGACTGAAGGCTGAAAGCTGAAGGAAGAGCGCGCGAATTTCGCCTCTCCTTTGGGGAAAGGCGGCGAGAGCGAATGCGTCGCGGTGAGGGGAAGTTCACGAAGCCCGCGACAGCGCGCTACCCGCCTCTCCTTGGGGGCTCCTTGGGGAGAGGCGGCGAGAGCGAATGCGTCGCGGTGAGGGGAAGTTCACGAAGCGCCGCCCGCTGTCGCCGCTCGCGTTCTTACCTATGTGTAATTACGCGGATCGATTTGTCTGCCTGGTTCTGATACCGCCTCTGTCCGACGCTCGCTCGAAAAAGTTTGGGCGTCCTTCGGCGAGGATCGACGTGCACGCAGAATCCCGCGTCCGCGTTGGGTTGGCGGACTGCGTTTGTCATCGGGCTCGAGCGAGGCGCTCGAGCCCTTTATGGTTCGGTCAAGCGTTCAGTGTCGCCGCAATCGTTCTTTGACTCGTCGGCTTGCAAGCACACCCAGGTATTGCGTCACTCTTGCTTCCTGCGCCAGATCTTCGAGCTCTTCCTCGTAGAGCCTCTGGACTTCCTCAATCGAGGTTCGCATTTCTCGTGCGATCTCTTCAGCGGCCGACCGGCTGTTCTTCTGCGTCGAAGCTCGGATACGTGCAGCCATCAGGAAGTCTCCTTGTAATGTGATCGCAACTACATCGCCATTGCTCAAATCGACTTGACACCGATGAGAAAACGTTGCCGACGTTCGTCCGCGCTTCGCTTGCGCGCGTTGTTCACGAAACGATCAATGCAACGTCCGCTCAATAATCCGCCGCACATTCGCGAAGTCAAGCGCGTCTTATCCAGAAGTTTTCCACCGTTTCTGTGGATATCTCTCGCACACATTCGAGGGGACTTGACGCGCGCGGTGTCAAGAACTGCAGCCGCCGTGCGAATGAAAAATTTCGTTCACTCGTTTCCGATCGAGCCGCCGCCCTCGCCGCTTTCACTAGGCTCGCCCTGTTGCGCTTTGTCCGCCGACCGAAAATTCGCGCAGAAAATAGCCGTCGCGTGCGCGCATCAGCCGGCCGACACATTAAGAATGTATTACTGATACACTCACGCGCCCGCCCGGCCGCCCGAGCAACCGGCGGGCCGGTAGAAATCGGTAACGAGGGCCAGGGGCGGCACCCGCGCCCGCTTGGACGGAATCGAGTACGGGGCGGAAAACTTCCAATCGGGCGCCGATCAGGACTTGCCCACGACCATCGAACGCAGTGGGCCTGTAGCACAACGGTTAGTGCAGGGGACTCATAATCCCTTGGTTGCAGGTTCGAATCCTGCCAGGCCCACCAAGGACGCTTAGGCGTTCTTGTAGACCGCAGTCCACGCCTCGCCGAGCTGGGAGCAGCGACGAGCGATTCTCGAGGATGAGGATCGCTATTGCAGCTGCTCCGTCACTGCCGCAATGAATTGTGATCGCGCCTCTCTTGCTGCCCGATCGGTCGCGGTGGCGTTTGCGCTCTGAATGACGATGACGAGATCCTTCTCCGGGTTGATGTGAATCTGCTGCCCGAAGATACCTATGGCGTTGTACGCAGGACCGTCGGTCAACCACCACTGAAACCCGTACCGGTCCGACGCGGGCGAGGGACTCGTCGCCTCCTTCACCCATGTATCTGGGACGACGGACTCTCCATTGATCTTCGCACCATTCTTGAAGAACACGCCGAAGCGGCCGAAGTCGCGTAACGTCGCGGAGATACAGCAGCCGGCGAACTCATTGCCCGCCGAATCGAGCATCCAAACCGCATCGCGCTCCATCCCGAGCGGCTTCCAGATTTTTTCGGAGAGATAGTCCGAGAGCGTCTTTCCGGTTGCGGCGCGCACGAGCGATCCGACGAGGTGGGTCTCGCCGGTCTTGTAAACGAACTTCGTGCCCGGCTCGGTTTCGCGAGGCAAGCGCGCCATGTAAGAGACGATCGGATCCGAGCCGTTGATCGATTTCTCCGAACGAATCGTCGCCACGTCCGACTTCGGATCGGAGTAATCCTCGTTCCATTTCACGCCCGAAGTCATGTTGAGCAGATGGCGAACGGTCACGCCTTCGTAGGCGGAGCCTTTGAGTCCCGGCAGGTAGTCCGTAATCGGATCCTCGAGGCTTCGAATAGCGCCGTCCTTCAGCGCGGCGCCGGCAAGCGTCGATGAGATCGACTTGGCGACCGAGAAACTGGTCCAGCGCTGATCCTCGGTGTAGCCGAGGCGATATTTTTCCAACACGATTTCGTCGCGATGAATGACGAGCAGACCGACGGCGTTCGTGCGTTCCATGAAAGTGTCGGGTGTCCACGTCTCACCTGCGACGTCATAGGTAAGCTGCAATTCCTGCGCTGCCTTCGGCAACGGCATGACGGACCGGCCCCGCGCAATCGTGCGTGTCGGAAAGATCTTCTCGATGTTGCGATAGCCGAGAAGCTGTTCCTCGGGTTTCCAGAAGAGATACGTGCCGTTCTCGTCCGGCTTCGGCAACGCTTCGGCCGAAGAGGAAGTTGCGACGTCTGCCGATTCGGGTGAGTAACACGAAACGAAGGCGCTCGAACAAATCGCGATCGCAAGTAGCCGCCATCGCGAAGACACCGTTTTGCCGGCAGTCACGATACGTCCCCCCATGCTGGCCCGTGTTATTCGGTGTTACGCAGCGATCTTGCCCAGAGGCCGGATTTCGAGTCAATGAAGCCTCACCGCGCCGGCCATTGCCACTGCGGCGCATCGAGCATTCCTTGTCCATTGATGGGCGTTTCGCCCATGTGCTTCACGAGACGCAGCGAATTGCACCGCTTATCCGCCTCGAGCGCGGGAATCAGCCGCGATGAGTGCGAAACGACCCAGAGTTGCGATGCACGCACCTTGCCCCATAGAAACAGCGCGGCTCAGAATCTGAGCCCAGATGTGAGCCGGAGTGTTGCCACAAATGACGGTTTCAGTCGCTTGCTCGAGACTGCTCCACGAAACCGCTTGTTTTCATCCCCTGTATGGGGATCGATTGGCGAACCATCTCCCGATGGCGCTGATCGCACTCGATCGGATGGGCGCGACGCCGGATCGAATGGAAGAGTTCGCGAACCGCTATGCACGCAGGCTCGTTCGGCGCAATATCGATAAGCATCTCTTGGATCCTGCGACGTCGCTGGGTGTCCGCAACAACTTCGAAGGCGTACTAGCGTATTTCGAGCATCGCATTTCCGAATTGGGCGCAGCTTCGGTGCTGCGGCAGTGGATTCCGTCCCTGTTGCCGGGAGTCGCTGCCTCAGCGTTCCATGCACTGATTCGACTTGCTTACGGCATCGACGCGTCGGACAACTCAGAGATTGCAACGGGCTTGGCTTACTGGGTGATCGAGTATCAGCCGCTCGGCGAGCTCTGTACGACGACGCGAGAAGCGACACTTGCTGAAATCGCAGCGGAAGCCGGTAGCGCAGTTGCGGGTCACAAGTTCGTGCCCGGCATCATCATCGATCGAATGGTCGAGGTCGCAGCATTACCGGCATTCCAGCGCGTAAGCGTTCAACCAACCAGCCTGAGTTACGAGCAGATCGCGGATTTCGCGATCGGCATGTATGGCGCGCGCGAAGACTTCATTTTCTTGCACCTGGTTACTGCATGCCACGCATTCAGAACGCTTCTTTCTTATCTAGAAGGTTCGCCGGATGTTGATCGATATCTTTGGCAAGCCGTGCTCGTTGGATACCTGTCGACAGGCCTGAGCTGTGAGCCGCTGTCGACAGTGCGTGACGAGAAAGCGCGCACTTGGGATGATTGCTTGGCGGCAGCGATCGAATCCGACGACGACCATGTCATCAAGCTGGTCTTCACCGCTTGGCAAGAATCTTTGCGCACCGCCGACCCTCGATATCTCTACGTTGCGCGGCGAAAGTTGTTTGGCTGAGGCGATAGGCTGAAGCGTTTACGCCCTTCCCGCTTTCGGAGACCTCCATGCACGTTCACGGCACCATCGATTTCGACATCATCGAGCAGACGTCAGAGCGCGTCGTGGCCGAGATGCCCATTACGTCCGGAATTCTCAATCCATTCGGTGTGGCTCACGCCGGCGCGATGCTTTGGTTTGCCGATGTAGCGGCGACCGTGCTGGCAAAAGGTCCGGTCGAGGCAACCGAAGGCATGAAAGGCTTTCCTCTCGCGATATCTCTCAATGCGAACTTCTTGAGCAACCAAAAAGAAGGCAAGTTCAAAGCGACCTCGGTGTTCGTGAAAAAGGGCAAGACGGTGAGCGTCGTGCGCACAACGGTTACTGGCGCGGATGACAAGCTGATTGCGGATGTGACGACGAGCCACGTGCTGTCGCGGTGACCGACATTCACGATCGGACACCCGCGTCATCACGCGCCACCCCCGCAGCATCGACACCCGCGATTGGACACCCACGTCATCGTACCCCTGCCCTCCTTACTGGCCGCGCTTGTTCCAGCCAGCGACGCATCGAGGATGCGCGTGCAAGCCGAGCTTCGCCTGGCGTCCACGCACGGTCGTCCGCGGTGGGACACCCAAGCAAGGCCCACGACGGTTGGACACCTAGCCCTCCGGCGACTGGACGACGCGCGGCGACTGGACATCC
>DATCLP010000339.1:0-1661 GCA_036563855.1 Steroidobacteraceae bacterium
GCAGCGGATCGTCCGGGCCTTTCGTCTCGTAGAAGCACCCTGTCTCGTCGACCTTCGAGTAGCCGATCTTGGCCGTGACGGTGACATTGTCGCTGGCATCGAAGACGCCCGTAGCGCGTACCAAGAACGTGTCGACGAACGGCTCCTCCTTGTCGTTGTAGATGGGATTCTTCATCCAACCTTCCGTCTCCTCGTACTTCGCAGCAATTCGAGCTCTGAAACGGTCCGACAGCGGCCCCGAAAGAACCGCCGTCAATTCGTAACCGTTGAGCTCGAACTCGTGGGCGGCCGTCAACTGCGCCTCGAACTGGTCGCTCGGCGACTTCGTGATCACGTTGATCGCGCCTGCCATCGTGTTCTTTCCTGCGAGACCGCCCTGCGGGCCGCGCAGCACCTCGATCCGTTCGAGATCGAGGAACGGCTGCTGGAACTGATGCGCACGTCCTCCATAGACGCCGTCGACGAACAATGCGACCGACTGCTCGACCGTGAGCGATCCGGCAGGACTGCCGATACCGCGGATCGATACACCGTCGCTGGCTGCGCTCTTGCCGATGCTCACGTTCGGAATCAAACGGTCGAGATCGCGCATCTCCGTATAGCCGTAGCTAGCGACGCTATCTCCCGTGAGAACGCTGATGGAAATCGGAACGTCGTGCAGCGACTCAACACGCTTCTGAGCCGTGACCACGATCTCCTCGAGAGTTCCGCCTGCAGGTCGTGCATCCTGCGCTAACGCTGCGTGCACGCCCGCAAAGCCCATGACGACAGATGCAAGGCGCAAGGTGCGCCGTTGCGTTGACAATGACGATGTCATAAGACCCCCCCGCTCATCTCGCTGCCGCTTTCGTTCGATCGCCTCGCACCCACTCACCGAGCGCTCGCTATGCGAGTGGTGCTTCTGCGACAGACCTTACGCGCGCGCCGAAGCACTTGTCAAGTTACTTGACGATCTGATTTTCGAGAAAGTTGATGCGGCAACGCGAAAGCGCCGCCGAGCCGGATCACCGGCGGGCGGTGTGTTGTGCGCTCGCGTCAGGGAGGAGCAACAGATCGAAAGCAGCCGTGGCTTCGGCGGGCGCTGCTTCGCGCGGCTTGCGCATATAGAGAGGCATGCCCCGGAAACTCCATTGCAACGCATCCCCTTCCTTCACGGGATGCCAATCGCCCACAGGCTGCGCAAGCATGGGCGCACGCACGATGTCCCAGTACCGCATGCACGCGGCGTCGCATGCTTTGCGCGACTTGAGGACATACAGCTTGCGGTCCTCATGATTCGCGAACGCCCAGCCCTCGTCGCTGGGGACTACTTTGAACCCCGCAGGCATCGTGACCTTCGGCGTGGGCAAGGGAATATGCGCGGTGTGCCAGACGCGTCCGGAGTTGTCGCCGGAATCGGTGCCGGGCGTGAGATCGTCGGCATAGCGATAGACGGGCTTGCCTCGAAATGCCCATTGCAACGTTCCATCCTGCCGGCGAATGATCGTCCACTCGCCGACCGGCTTGGAATCCGGTGACGCATACAAGGGCGGCCACCGACGCGAGCAATGCATTTCGAGCGTACAGTTCGACGTTCCCGGCGTGTCTTCGTCGCGGTCGTATGTGTAGAGCACCATCCCGTTCGCGTCGGCGAACACGAGGCGATCGAGATGCCTGTGTAT
>DATCLP010000340.1:0-2086 GCA_036563855.1 Steroidobacteraceae bacterium
ACAGCGGACTGCAAAGGCCCAACGAGAAGGCCGGTACAACGACGAGATCGTGCCGACGACGACGACGATGATCGTCACGGACAAGGAAACCGGCGCGACGTCGGAAAAACAGGTCACGCTCAAGCTCGACGAAGGCAATCGCCCGGAGACGACGTTCGAAGCCCTCGCGAAGCTGCAACCGGTGTTCAAAGACGGTCAGCGCGTCAAGCAGGGCAAGTTCATCACCGCGGGCAATGCCTCGCAGCTCTCCGACGGTGCGGCAGCAGTCGTGCTGATGGAAGCGAAAGAAGCCGAGCGCCGCGGATTGCAACCGCTCGGCGCGTATCGCGGCATGGCAGTTGCAGGTTGCGGGCCGGAAGAAATGGGCATCGGACCGGTCTTCGCCGTACCGAAGCTGCTCAAGCAGCACGGCCTGACGATGGATCAGATCGACCTTTGGGAGCTCAACGAAGCCTTCGCGAGCCAGGTGCTCTATTGCCGCGACAAGCTCGGCATCCCGAACGAGAAACTGAACGTCAACGGCGGCGCCATTTCCATCGGCCATCCCTACGGCATGTCGGGCGCTCGCATGGTCGGTCACATCCTGCTCGAGGGCAAGCGGCGCGGCGCCAAGTATGGCGTCGTGACGATGTGCATCGGCGGCGGCATGGGCGGCGCAGGCTTGTTCGAGATCTTCTAACTTACCGCTGTCGTTTGCCGACGAGACTTGGGGGCGCAACTCGACGTTGCGCCCCTTTTGTTTTTGGCACCAACCAATTCGTCACCGGCGTTCCCAGGGACCTGCGGGCTTCGTACAATGCGGCAGAATTGGAGTCGGCGGGCAATCCAAGGACGCGTTTTCATGTCGATCCCTGAAGATCAAACGGCAACCTCGCTTCGCAGCGCCGTCGCGCCGCGAGCGACCGGCGCCACGGCGCGCTATGCGCGCAAGAAGCAAGCGATCATCGCCGCCGCCAGCGAAATCCTGAATCGCGACGGAATCAAGGGCATGACGCTCGCCAACGTCGCTGCGCGTGTCGGGTTGATCACGACGAGCGTCACCTACTATTTCAAGAAGAAGGAGGATCTCGCGGTCGCCTGCCTGCTCGAGGGGATCGAGCGCTTCGAAGCACTGTTCGATGAGGCGCTGCGGGAACCCACTGCGCCGGCAAGGCTCGCGAAGGTGCTCGATTTGTGGCTGGAGCTGCAGCGTCGCATCGCGTTGCGCGAAGCTCCGGCACTGCCGGCTTTCAACGACATCCGCGCTTTGCAAAAGCCGCAACGCACGATCATCGTCGATGCCTACTTCCGTTACGCGGCCAAAGTTCGCAGCTTGTTTTCAGGACCGGGCCTCGAGTGGCTCGACGAGCGCGCCGCCGCCGCGCGAGCCCAAGTGCTGCTGGAACAGATGTACTGGGCGGTCGCCTGGCTGCCGCGCTACGATTTGGAGGACTACGGGCGGATCCGCGATCGGATGCTCGACATCTTCATGCATGGCCTGGTGATGCCGGGCCGGCAGTGGCAACCGCAGCCGCTTGCGCTCGACCAAGTGCTCGATACGAGCCCCGAGTCGAGCGCGCGCGAGGCCTTCCTGATCGCCGCCACGCGCTTGATCAACGAGCGGGGCTACCGCGGCGCTTCGGTCGAAAAGATCTCGGCGCGCCTGAACGTCACGAAAGGCTCCTTCTATCACCACAACGAAGCGAAGGACGATGTAGTCGTCGAGTGTTTCAATCGCACGTACGAGACGATGCGTCGTATTCAACGCGCCGTGATGAGCCAGCCGGGCGACTGTTGGTCGAAGCTGTCGAATGCTTCGGCGACGCTCATCGACTATCAACTGAGCGAGCAAGGCCCGTTGCTTCGCACGTCTGCATTGAGCGCACTGCCTCCGCAGCTCCGCGGCGATGTCGTGCGCGCATCGGACCGAGCTTCCGATCGGTTCGCCGCAATCATTTCGGACGGCATCGCAGAAGGCTCGATCCGCCCCGTCGATCCATTCCTTGCAGCGCAAATGCTGACGATCACCATCAATGCCGTGGCGGATATTCGCTGGTGGGTGCCGGACGTGAAGCGCGAAGAAGCAGCAGAGCTCTACGCGAAGCCG
>DATCLP010000341.1:0-3514 GCA_036563855.1 Steroidobacteraceae bacterium
GCCTTCCGCGATCGACTCGATGCTTCGCCGTTCGCCCGTGGCGCGTTCCACGTCCGCCGCGAGCGCTTCGAGCCGTTCGCGCGCCGCGCCGACATCGAGCGGTTCGTTGCCGTTCTCGCCGAACACGTGCGGAAAGAAATCCGGCTGGATCTTGCCGAGCACGACATTGCAATCCGTGACCGTCAACGGACCGCCGCGGCGATAGCACGCAGGTCCTGGATTGGCGCCTGCCGATTCGGGTCCGACGCGCAACCGCGCACCGTCGAAACGCACGATCGAGCCGCCGCCGGCGGCGACGGTGTGAATGCTCATCATCGGCGCCCGCAGCCGCACACCTGCGATCTGGGTATCGAAGACGCGCTCGAACTCGCCTGCGAAATGCGAAACGTCGGTCGAAGTGCCGCCCATGTCGAAGCCGATGACTTTGTCGAAGCCCGCACGTTGGCTCGTACGCGCCATGCCGACAATGCCGCCGGCTGGTCCTGAGAGAATCGAATCCTTACCGCGAAATTGGCGTGCGTCCGTGAGTCCGCCGTTCGACTGCATAAATAAGAGTCGTACCCCCGGCGGCAGCTCGCGTGCAACTTGGTCCACGTAGCGTTTCAGAATGGGGGATAAATATGCGTCGACGACCGTTGTGTCGCCGCGCGGCACGAGTCGCAAGAGCGCGCTGACCTCGTGCGAGGCGGACACTTGCGGAAAGCCTGCGGAGCGTGCGAGCTCCGCAACGCGCGCTTCGTGCGCCGTGTAGCGATAGCCGTGCATGAACACGATCGCGACGGCCCGATAACCGTCGCGGAATGCGGCTTCGAGCTCCGCAGCGACAGCCGCTTCGTCGAGCGGCCTTGCGACCTCACCGTCCGCGCCGACCCGCTCATCGACTTCGACGACCTTGCTGTACAACAATTCGGGCAGCACGATCCGGCGATCGAAGATGCGCGGCCGGTTCTGATACGCGATTCGAAGCGCGTCGCGGAAACCGCGCGTAATGAACAGTACGGTCGGCTCGCCCTTGCGCTCGAGCAGCGCATTCGTCGCGACCGTCGTGCCCATCTTGATCACTTCGATCGCATCGGCGGGAATCGGCTCACCTTCTCGAAGGCCGAGCAGCTCGCGAATCCCCGCGACCGCGGCATCCGCATAGCGCGAAGGGTTATCGGAAAGCAGCTTGTGCGTGACGATCGCGCCGTCCGGCGTGCGCGCGACGATATCGGTGAACGTACCGCCTCGATCGATCCAGAACTGCCAGCGGCGAGGAGCGTTGTTCATAAGAGAAGCAATTCTAAAGGGCTTGGGGCTCGGGACGTGGGGCTTGGGGCAAAGGCGCAAGGACTCTCCTTGCGATTAGCGGGAAAGGGTATCCAATCCCCTCTCCCCTTGCGGATCGAGCCCCATGCCGTGCGTCAGCGCACTTCGTGCGTTGACCTGTGAGCCCAATCACTCTTTGTTGCGCAGCAGCCTTGCTACGTTCGAGCCGCGCGCAAGCGTCCCTTTCCATCGACAACGATTAGGTATCCAATGTCGTCCTACTCGAAAACACTGATCGCAATTCTCAGCGTTCTCCTGACCTCTTTGATGTATGGCTGTGCAACCACGACTCCGCCGGTAACCGTAGCAGCTGCGCAGGTCGAGCCCGCACAAACGACGAACTCCGTTTCGCCGGTTCAGATGGCATGTGCTACGAAATCCTGCGCAGGAAACTTGATCGCACGCGGCGTCGAGATCGGCGAAGAGAAGAATGCGCCGTTCGTGGAAGGTCACCCAGTGACCTCGGTCGTCGTGACTCAATGCAATCTCGTCGTTGCGGTTTACATGACAATGCCCGACGGTCGTCTGCTCCGCTTCGACAAGTCCGCTGACATTCCTGCCGAGCAACTCGTCAGCCTGGCGTACACCGCAACACGCAGCGAGCGGGTAGAGGTCTCGTGCAACGGCATGGGTGTCGTCGGGTACGAGAAGCACGAACCCATTTAAATAAAGAATCGCGAAGCGATACCGACTCCCCCTCTCCTTTGGGGCCCCCAGGGAGAGGCGAACTTGCGCGCTTCGCGCGCCGGGCTGCTAATCGCCGCCCGTAGCCCGTCGCCCGTCGGCCGTCAGCATTCGCCGAAATATCCCATCCCTCATCACCGCATGCCTCAGCGCGCCGAACACGTGCAAGAGAATCAGCGCGACGAAGACGTATGACGTCACGACGTGTGTGCCGTGGAAAAACGCATAGATCTGCGGATGCTCGATACCCCAGGGCGGCAACTGCACAGCATTGAAGAATTTCACGCCCCACTTGCTGAAGTTCGATGCAATGTAGCCGCTGAGCGGCATGATGATCATGCAGGCATAGAGCGCACGATGGCTCGCGTTTGCTGCGAGCCGCGTCCATGAGGATGCTGATCCAGGAAGCGGCGGCGGCGGATGACGCAATCGCCAGTAGAAGCGAAAGACGATGAGCAGCCCCAGCACGAGTCCGATCGACTTGTGCGTGTTCACGATCCACGAACGCTCAGGCGTACCGCTCGGGACTTCGTCGACGTACCAACCGAGCAGGATTTGGCAGAGAAGCGCGGCCGCAAGCAGCCAGTGAAGGATGATGGCGGTGCGGGTATAGGTTGCCTCTCCCCGAGGAGAGGCAATCTGGGCTCGCTCCGAGCGCAACTGTCGTCTGTAGCCTGTGCCCTGGCGGCGCATTACGCCGCCAGCACCCCTTTCGCCTTCGCCGTGTGCGTGGCGATTGCGTCCATCAACGGCGGAGACAGGCAGTCGTACGGCTCGAGCCCGAGCTCCTTGAGGCGGCTGCGCACTGCATTCATTTGATCCGGCTTCGCGCCGGCCTCGATGATCGACGATACGAACGCAGCGAACTCCGGCGCTGCCCAGCCTTTCTCCTTGAACAGCTCGGGGTGTACGAAATCGAGACCGTAGAAAGGATGCTCCTTGTTCTCGATGCGACCGTACATGTGGACGCCGCAGCCCGTGCACGCATAGCGCTGAATGGGCGCCTTGGGATCGACGACCTTGAGCTTCTGTTCGTTGGCCGTGACCTTCAGTTTGTCTCGCGGTACGACGGCCACCATCGAGAACAGGGCTCCAGACGGCTTCCAGCATTTCGTGCAGCCGCACACATGGTTGTGCGCCACATTGCCTTGGATCTGCACCGTAACCGGCGACTCGGTGCATTTACACACAAGCGTGCCGCCAGAGAAGCTCGGGCTTCCAGCGGTGATGCCATTGTCGACGGCCGGATGAATCGATATCGCGCTCATGATGGCTCTCCCATTGTTCGTCGCGAAAACTCTTGACTCGATCAGAACAGGGCGACGCTTCGAATCGATTCGCCCCGATGCATGAGGTCGAACGCGTCGTTGATCTTTTCGATCGGCATCGTGTGAGTGATCAGCTCATCGATCTTGATCTTGCCGTTCATGTACCAGTCGACGATCTTCGGTACATCCGTGCGGCCGCGCGCACCGCCGAAGGCCGTGCCCTTCCACACTCGCCCCGTCACCAACTGGAACGG
>DATCLP010000342.1:0-7971 GCA_036563855.1 Steroidobacteraceae bacterium
CTGTTGACCGGTCTGCGGCCTTATGTAGTGCCCGCCTCTGCGAGCCAACTGGAGCTCGAGCGGTCCATTTGCATCACCGATCCGCAGCGGCCCAGCGTCGCAGTGCGCCGGGCAATCGAAACCGGCCCTATCGAAGGTCAATCGAATATAGCCGCCATCGCGCTGGCACGACGAACCAACCCGGAACGCTTGCAGCGGCGTCTGTTGGGCGACATCGATGCGATCGTCATGCGCGCGCTGCGCAAAGAGCCGGAGCACCGTTACAGCTCCGTCGAACAGCTTCAGGCCGATATCCGCCGCTATTTGTCGCGCGAGCCGGTCGTCGCCCGGCAGGGCAACTGGTTTTATTACTCGCAGCGCTTCGTGCGCCGACATGCGATCGGCGTCGGCGTTTCTGCGCTCTTCCTCGTTCTCGTGCTCGCCTTTGCGGTCACGATGTCGATTCAGCGTCAGCAGATCGCCGAAGAGCGAGACCGCGCCACGCAGGAAAGCGCTCGTGCCGAAAGAGTCTCGAACTTCATGCTCGACGTGTTCGCCTACGCCGAGCCCTTCACGAGCGAAGGCAAGGAAGTTACTGCTCGACAACTGCTGGAGCAGGCCGCCCGCAGCATTCAGAGCGATCTCAGCGAGCAGCCCGAAGTCCGCGCGCGTCTGCTCGAATCCATCGCCAAGGCATTTCGCCTTCAAGGCCTGACCGAGCGAGCCGTCGTCTACTACGAAGAAGCTTTGCGCATCCGCGCGCAAGCTGAGCTGCCGCTCGATGCCCAAACGGGATCGATCTTGACCCAGCTCGCAATCACGCTGCGACAACTCGGGCGGTTCGAAGAAGCCGATGAAACGCTGGCCAAAGCGCTCGAGATCTCCAAGTCCGCTGGCAGCGAACAATCGCTCGCCGGTGCCGAGCTGCTCGCCAGCCTTGGCCAGCTCGAGCTGAATCGCGGCAATCTCGACCTCGCAAGCGACTATCTGAACCGCTCGCTCGAAGTCACTCGCGAGGTGACCGGTGCTCGCAGCACGAACGTTGCAGCCATCCTCATCGATATTGCGAACGTCCGCTCCTGGATGGACGACGTGGATGGGGCCGAACGGGCGGCCCGTGAGGCGCTGAGCATTTATCGCGAGACCGTCGACGAGCGCCATCCTGACCACGTGTTGGCGAAGTTTCTGCTCGCGCGCGTGCTCAATCTCCAGGGCCGCACGGACGATGCGGCGACACTGTATGAGAACGCGCTGACGTTCCAGCGGCTGGTCTTCGGCGAGGACAGCGGGCGCGTCAGCGACACGATGACCGAGCTCGCGCAAGTGCGCCTCAACCAGAATCGGGTGGAAGAAGCCGAGCGCCTGATGGCGCAGGCGCTCGAAATCAGCCGCAAGATCCGCGGCGATACGCACTACATTACGGGATATCTCCTGTCGGGCCTTGCCCAGATCCACTACCGGCAAGGCAAGCTCTCGCAAGCGGAGGAAGAGATACGTCAGTCGCTCGATATCTTCGCGGCGTCGCTGCCGCCCGACCACCAGTACGTCGCATCTGCCGAGTACGTGATGGGCGAGATCTTGCTTGCAACGGGCCGACTGCCGGATGCCGAAGCGATGCTGACGGCCTCCATGAATCGATGGAAGCGAACGGATGCGCCGGCATGGCGCGCCGGTCGTTCGGCAAGCGCGCTTGGCGAGGCGCTGTACCGCCAGGGCCGACACGACGAAGCGGAAAAGTACTTGGTCGAAGGCTTCACTTCGCTCAGCGCCGGACGCGGCGTCGATCAACGCACTCGCGCCAAGGCGCGCGAACGCATCGCGCAGTTCTACATCGACACCAATCAGCGACAGAAATTCGAGCAGCTTCAGCTCGCCATCAACCGCGGCCTGCCGCCCGCGGTCGCACCTGTGAACTAGCGTTGCGCTGCGCTGCTATCGCAGCAATCGCATCTGAACGTCTCGCTTCTGCTACAGTCTCAGCCCGTATTGCGGCCGAACGCCGCGCGGTGGTTCGACGTTGGGGCCGGCGCCCGCGCCTCCTCGACACGAACGAGACTTCAAGCAGCAGGTGAGCTTCGATGCGCGCACGATCTATTTCGTCTTTCTTGCTCATGGCGCTGGCCGGCTTGGCGATGACAGCCACATCCGTCGCAGCCCCGCGACAGGACGCACGCCTCATGACGGCGACGCAAGTGCTCGAAGAGTTGTATCAAATGCCCGACCAGAACATCCCGGCATGGCTGCTGGAGCGTGCTTATGGAGTGGCGGTCGTACCCGAGGTCATCAAAGTCGGACTAGGTATCGGCGGACGCCGCGGCAAAGGCGTGCTCGTCGTGCGCAAGGACGACGGCACTTGGAGCAATCCGATTTTCATCAATCTGACCGGCGGGAGCGTCGGTTTTCAGGTAGGCGTGCAGAGTACCGATGTCGTCCTCGTGTTCACGTCGCGCCAGAGCATCGAAGGCATCGTCGGCGGTAAGGTGACGCTCGGTGCGGACGCTTCGGTGGCAGCCGGACCGGTCGGAAGACAAAGCTCGGCAGCGACCGATGTCGGGTTTCAGGCGCAGGTGTACTCGTATTCTCGTGCCAAGGGTCTGTTCCTCGGCGTCGCATTGGACGGTTCGGCGCTAACGATCGATCACCGCTCGAACGAGCAGTACTACGGGCGATCCGGCGTGCTCGCGAGCGAGATCATGCGGTTCGATACCGCTACGGCACCGGCCACGGCACAGAATTTCATCGCGGCACTGCAAAAGTCGATGACGGGCGCGAGCGCTGCAGCGTCGCGCCCCTCCACTACGCCGACTTCCGCCCCAAGCCCTTCTCGGCCGGCGGACTCGGGCGGCGTCACGACTTACCCGATGGAAGATCCGTCGCCGGGCACTGAGCCGCCTCCCTAAGTCGAATCGAGGCGTGGCCTGTCTGCGCGCAGGCCTCGACCGGCGTGTTCGTCTTCTGCATGAGTAGCGAGTGGTGACTAGTGAGCAGTTGGGCGGCAGCGCCTCGTCAGGCGCTGCTCTGCTCCGCTGCCTCGCCAAGATCCAACGGCACGCCGCATCCCCCCAGTCCGCAATAACCGTCCGGATTCTTAGCCAGATATTGCTGGTGGTACTCCTCGGCGTAATAGAACTTCGGCGCATCCAGGATTTCGGTCGTGATGGCGCCATAACCGGCGCGCTCGAGCAGTTCCTGGTAGCGATTGCGACTGGCTTCGGCTGCCGCGCGCTGTTCGGCATCGAACGTGTAGATACCCGAGCGATATTGCGTGCCGATGTCTGCGCCTTGTCGCATGCCTTGCGTCGGGTCATGCGACTCCCAGAAGGTCTTGAGCAACGTCTCGTACGAGATCTGTTTCGGGTCGTAGATCACGAGTACGACTTCTGCGTGGCCCGTGTAGCCCGTGCAAACTTCTTCATAAGTCGGGTTCGGCGTGTACCCCGCGGCATAACCAACCGCGGTGGAGTAAACGCCTGGAAGCTGCCAAAACTTGCGTTCGGCACCCCAGAAGCAGCCGAGCCCGAACATCGCCTGCTTCATTCCTTCGGGGAACGGCGGCACGATCCGATTCCCGTTCACATAGTGCCGTTCGGGCACGGGCATCGGCTCATCGCGCCCTGGCAAAACCTCGGAAGGCGCAGGCATCACGCCCTTCTTACGGAAGGAATACATCGGACTGACCTCGAAGCTTCGGCAGTAACCTCTAGCGTCGGGCGCCGATCCAGTCAGGTCAAGAGCGCAGCGGTAAGCACGGATGAACCCGCAGAGAAACCTTACGCAATCGCAATCATCGCCCTCCTTGGAGTCGAAATGCCCGCTCACATCATAGCTGTGGACATTTCGGCTATGATTTCGGCTCGTATCGCGGAAACACGCCATGCCAATCTGTCACGAACACAATCTCGCTCGCCCAATCCCGAAGCAATTGCCCTATGGCATTCGCGTCAAGCTGCGCTCGACCGATCCCTTCAAGAATCTGGTCGGCAGCGACTGGACGAAGGAGCATTGGTTCGCCACGCGCGACGAGCGCGATCGTGCCCTCAAGGAAATGAGCGGCCGTTACATCTATTTCAGGCCGGGCGATCAGCCGACGCTGGAATTCGAGAAGATCGAGCGCTGAAGCGGCTCGACGGGCGGTCCGCGTAGCGCCGACCGCCTGCGCTCTACGCACGACTAGAAGGTGCGACCCAAGAACAGATAGAAGGCTCGGTGCCCGCCCTCGCCGAATCCGGCGGCGAGATAGACGGGACCCAACGGCGTATCGACGCCGAAGAAAAGGCTCCCATCCTTACGCAGATCGCCGAGGCTCGCATCGTCCTTGTCCATCCACGTGTTGCCGGCCTCGAGCGAAATGCCGGCATAGGCCGGCAAGTCGAGCACGCCGCTGCCGCCGCGGCCGATCTTGCGGTAGTAAACGAAACGACCGACGCCGTAATGCGGACCGGAAAGATATCCGGGCGGCAGTCCGGAGAGATTGAAGAAGCCGCCGAGCGAGAAATAGTTCTCGGCCGTCGGAATGTCATCGATCGTGGTTCCGAAGTCGGTCCAGAAAATGAAAGTGTGGCGATCGATCGAACGCGCAATCAGCCAGCTCGCGGTGAGCGTGTCGAATTCCTGATCGGCACCGAACGAATCCCGCTCGGCACGCCATTCGAATTCGAATTGCTGCCCGCGGCGCGGGAAGTAGATGCTGTCCAGTTTGTCGTAGGAAAACCGCGTGAAGAATCCGCCGCGGTTGAAGCGACGCAGCGGCACGCTTTCGCCGGGCTCGAGCGGGATGACCGATGTGTCTTCGCCGATCGCGACATGCGATCGGCCGCTGCCGCGGCGCACGCCTAAACGAATCTCGCCCCAATTCGACAGCTCGCGGCCGATATCGAGCCCGCCTTCGAGCGTCCGCACGCGATACTCCGCGACACGCTGGAGATCCCGCAAACGAAAGACGCTCCTTTCTTCGAAATCGAAGCGCGGCGCGACGAAGTAGCGACTTGCGAGCGAGATGGGCTGATAGAACTCGGTGAAGAGCTTGGGGTTCTCGCCGATTTGCACATCGGTCAGCCACTCAGCTCCCAAGCGGTTCAGCTCGGTCATGATGAAGCGCAGCGCGAAGTTGTAGCGGCTGTTGCCTTCGAAATCGTCTTCGAGATTGAGGCCGACGCGGATGTAATTGGGACCCCAACTCTTGCGACGCAAATCGAGCTCGAGTCCCGTGCGGCCTTCCTCGGTGACGACCGTGTAGTCGATCGTCTCGAACAGGTCGAGCGCATATAGCGAGGCTAGCCGCTCGCGCACCAGCTCCGGATCGAGCGGCTGATCGACCAAGTCCGCCATGTGCGCCGCAACCAGTCCTTCATATTGCTGCGATTCGGCGCTCGCGCGCACGAAGCTCACCAGCGGCTGAGATGCGGGACGTGCCTTTCTCGACGCGAGATAACGCGAGTAGTCCTCGTCGCTCAACGACAACTGCGCGAGTCGTTCTCGCACCGCGTCGGCGCCGACACGTCCGGCACGCAGCGCTTGCGGAACGCGGCTGAAATCCGCCGATGGGAATCGGCCGAGCGGCGGATCGATGATGATGTCCTGCGGCCGCAGCTTCGCACGCTGCTCGAGCGTGCGCGAGCGAATCAGGATTGCGAATGCCTGGTTCGTCACTTCGAGGGGCGAGGTCAGCTCCTCACGTGCGTACAGCGGAAAACTGACGTCCACGACGATGAGCTGGTCCACGCCCATCTGCAGAGCAATGTCGACGGGCAGGTTTTCTGCAATCCCGCCGTCGATGAGCAGACGTCCGTCGCGCGGCGCAGGCGCGAATACGCCGGGCGCCGAAATGCTCGCGCGCAACGCCGTCACCAGATCGCCCGAATCCATGACCACGAGCTCGCCGGTCTCGAGATCCGTTGCGACCGCACGAAACGGAATCGGCAGCCGGTCGAAGTCCTGCACTTGAGAGACGGGAATCGTCGCAGAACGCAGCACCTGCTCGAGCTTCTGTCCTTGCACGAGCCCGCGCGGATAGGCGAACCCTTCGGAGCTCACGCCGAGCGAATAGCGCACGAGAAAGTTGCGATCGTCCTGCTTGCGCCTGAAGCCAAGTTGCGCGCGCGGCGGACGATCCTGGAAAGCTTCCTGCCAGTTCACGGACGTGATCAGCTGCTCGATCTGCTCCGCCGACATTCCGGCGGCGTAGAGCCCGCCGACGACTGCACCCATGCTCGTACCCGCAATGGCGTCGATCGGGATGCGCATTTCCTCGATGACTCTCAATACGCCGACATGGGCCGCGCCGCGCGCCCCGCCGCCGCTCAAGACGAGACCGATACGGGGGCGATCTTGTTGAGCCTCGGCCGCTACCGCCTGACAGCCAGCCAGCAACAGAACCGCCAGGAGAACTCGCTTGGCAATCATGGTCCGCGTCATCCGCAGATTTCCCTCGAACCGTTTTGTCGAACTCGATTCGGCTACATTCGGTCGAGGCCGCTAAACTCTGGCCTCGCATACGTACGACGCGATAGTAACAGCACGCCGGTAACACGCGATCCCGTCATGATCGTCAGAATCCGAACGATTTCCGCGGCGATTGTCTTGCTCGCAGTCTGCGGCACGACCGGCGCCGCAACGCCGGACGCCGCATCCATCGAGGCCGAGACGACATCCGACGATCAGTGGTCCTTCTATGGCGCCGATCCGGGCGGCTCGCGCTTTTCCTCGCTTGCGCAGATCACTCGGGAGAACGTCGCCCAGCTCGAGCGCGCATGGACATATCGGACAGGAGAGTTGGGTCAGGGCCTTGCGAGCGCAGCGAGACTCGCGTTCGAAGCGACGCCGATCTTCGTCCGTGACACGTTGTACTTGAGCACGCCGACGAACATCGTGATCGCCCTGGACCCCGCGACCGGCCGTGAGCGCTGGCGGTTCGACCCACGCATCTCGCGATCGGTGTACTACAGCGAAACGACCTCACGCGGCGTTTCGTCCTGGATCGACGCTAAAGCGCCAGCCACAGCGCCCTGCTCGCATCGGATTTTCATCGGCACGCTCGATGCGCGCTTGATTGCGCTCGACGGCCGCACCGGTCAACCGTGTGTCGAATTCGGCGGCTCCGGCGCCATCGATCTCACAGCGGGCGTTCGCGTGCGCGAACGCGGCGAATACCTCGTCACATCGCCGCCAGCGATCTACCGCGACTTGGTCATCGTCGGTTCGGCGATCGGCGATAACGGCGCCGTCGAGCTGCCGCGCGGCGTCGTCCGCGCATTCGATGCACGCACCGGCGCGCTGCGCTGGTCCTGGGATCCGCTACCGACGAGCGACGACGAAGCACGCCAGCGCGACTGGGATCCCGTTGCTGCGCACCGCACGGGCGCAGCGAATGCATGGTCGGTATTCTCAGTGGATACAGGGCGAGGCCTCGTGTTCGTGCCGACGGGCTCGCCTAGCCCCGACTTCTACGGCGGCGAGCGTCCGGGCGACAACGCTTATGCGAATTCGCTCGTCGCGCTACGCGCCGATAGCGGCAAGGTCGCCTGGCATCGGCAACTCGTGCATCACGACTTGTGGGATTACGACATCCCGGCGCAACCGTTGCTCATCGACATCGAACGTGACGGCAAATCGATCGCAGCAGTCGTGCAAGCGACGAAGATGGGATTGTTGTTCGTCTTCGATCGCGAAACGGGCGAGCCCGTGTTCGAGATCGTCGAACGACCAGTCCCGCAAACCGATGTGCCCGGTGAGCGTACATCGGCCACGCAACCGTTTCCCGCCACTCCACCCCTGCTCTCTCACGCAGCGATCACGCCGGACGACGCCTGGGGACTCACGTTCTACGACCGGCGCAAGTGCCGCGACCTGATCGCGCGCTATCGTTCCGAAGGAATCTACACACCCCCCAGCTTGCGCGGCTCGATCGTCTCGCCGAGTTACGCAGGCGGCGTGAACTGGGGGAGCTTGGCATTCGATAGCGAACGGCAGCTCGTTATCGCTGCGGTCAATCAC
>DATCLP010000343.1:0-15056 GCA_036563855.1 Steroidobacteraceae bacterium
CTGAATCATCAGTTCGCGGCGCTGCCCCTCGAAGCCGGGCGTGAAGATCGACACCAGCACCGGCGCGAGCGCCACGCCGACCAGCGAAATCGCACCTGCGATGCCGAGCAGGAGCGCGAACATCGCACCTGCCAAACGCCCGGCCTCCTGCGTTCTGCCCTGCCCCAAGAGCGCCGAATACACGGGAATGAAAGAGGCACTGAGCGTTCCCTCGCCCAACAGGTTTTGCAGCACGTTCGGCATGCGCAACCCGGCCGCAAAGACGTCCGCATGCAGGCTGGCGCCGAAGTACGTCGCGATAAAGCGCTCGCGGATGAGGCCGACGATGCGGCTCGAGAAGATTCCTGCTGCGACGAGCGCGGCGGACGCAAAGCTCCGCTGGCCCGCGCGCTCTAGCGACGGCTTGGATTCGGAAGCTAGCTCAGCGTCTTCTCGAGTCTGCATCCCGCGATTGTGCCCGCTTCCGTGCTCGTTGTGGGGCATTGCTCGGTCGTACATAGCGGTACGGACGAAAGGAAATCAGTCCGTCGCCGTCGAGGGCCGCGCTCGAGGACTCGCGGCCCTTTTCGAAACCGCGACGGGAGATTTACCTGCTCCGAAGCTTCAGCACAGACCAGATGTTGCTGTAACTATCGGTCCAAGCTCTGAAGCTCTGCGGCGCGCTCAATGCCTCGACCTGCGCACCATCGAACTCGACGTGCTGTAACACCGCCGTATCCGGCACGATGAGTACCCACGTGCTCGCATGAGCCAGAAGGTTGCTGGGCTCATCGATCAGAAATGCCGTGCGCCCAAAGTGCTCCGCTGCCCGTGCGCAGACCGGTGCGAGATTCAGGTAGCGATTCGAGATATGGATCGCCAGCACACCATCCGGCTTCAAGTGGCGCAAGTACGTCTCGATCGCCTCGAGCGTGAGCAAGTGCACCGGAATCGCATCGCTCGAGAATGCATCCACTGCGAGTAAATCGAATTCCTTCGGCGTCTGCCGCTCGAGCGACAAGCGCGCATCTCCCAACACGATCTCGACGGCGGCTCCGCGTTCCTTCGCGCGCGATACGAAATCGAAGTACTCGTGCGCCACTCGTACGACACCGGGATCGATCTCATACAACGTGATCGCATCCCCTGGGCGCGCGTAGCTCGCCATGACGCCGGCGCCGAGCCCTACGACACCCAGCTGCAGTCGGCCTCGCGCCTGAAGAGCATAAATGGCCCGCGCAATGCCCGAATTCGACGAGTAATACGAGCCGACGACGTCCCGATAGACTTCGCTTCGATATTGCGAACCATGGCTGATCGTTCCGTGAAACAACACGCGGCGTTCTAGCTGGTCGCCCACGTCGTAATCGCGCACCCGCAAGACGCCATAAAAGTTACGATCGACGAACAGATAGCCCTCGCGAAAACTGATTTCCGTGAGCACGAGGAATGCGCCCATCGCGAGCAATCCGGCCACCATCGTACCGCGCACGATCCAAAGGCGTATGCCATTGCCCATGCGCTTCCATTGCACGACGACCGCGAGTACGGCAGTGACGATGAGCACGATCGGCAGCTCCCAATATGAATCGAACAGGAGCGGCGCAAGCAGCGCGACGAAAGCCCCTCCCAGAACGCCGCCGAGCGCGATGAAGAGATAAAAGCGTGTCAGATAGCGAGGATGCGGCCGTCGATGTACGAGCTCGCCATGACACGCCATGCAGATGACGAACAAGGAAACCAAGTACAAGGGGATCGCGTACCGAATGTGCAGATTCAGATCGACCTTCATGTACAGATAGGTCATACAGCCGAGCGCAGTGGCCAGCCAAGGAAAGAACTTGGCGCGCTCGTAAAAGCGGCGACTGCCGAAAGTCAGAATGAACGTGAGCAAGTAGAGTGCGAGCGGCACCACCCAGAGCAGCGGAATCGGCGCGACATTGACCGTCAGGTGCGCCGAAACCGCAACCAGAAGCGCCGAGCCGCACGCAGCGAACAGCAACCAGAGTGCCACCTGAGTTGCGCTCGGCGGCGGCGGTACAGCGTCAGAGATCGTTTGGACGGTGATTTCTTCGCCGCGCGACGACAGCCATCCGGTGACCACAGAGAGCAGCGCAAAGACTCCGAAGGCAATGCTCCAGGCGATCGCAAGCGTCGACGTATCGAAGAGCGGTTCGAGCAGCAAGGGAAAACCGAGGAGCGCAACCAACGAGCCGAGATTCGACAGGGAGTACAACCAATAAGGCAGTTGGCTGCCGGTTCGCCGCATGTACCAGACTTGCAAGAGCGGGCTCGTCGCGCTCAGCAGCAAGCATGGCAGCCCGACAGTAGCGCTGAGTAACAGTACGATCCGCAGTGTCGGTTCTTCCTCGCCCGTCGGTTTCCAACCCGGATCCGGAATGATGGGCATCAGTAGCACGCCGGCCACGAGCAATGCCGTGTGCAAGCCCGCTTGAAGTTTCGGCGAAAAGCGGGCAACGACGTGCGCATACACGTAGCCCCCGAAAACGCACGCCTGAAAGAACATCAGCGCTGCGCTCCAGACCGCCGACGAACCGCCGAACCACGGCAGGATGAGCTTCGCGATCAGCGGCTGTACGAGGAACAACAGCGACGCCGCAACGATGACCGTGAGTGCGTAAATGACTTCCCCCGCTTCGACTTCGGCCACGCGGACGCGCGACTTTGCGCGCCTCGGTTTCGTTTTTGATTCCGATACGGCAAGGACGAGCCGGGCCGCTCGGTGTGCGCGCAACCGTAACGTGTTCGGTTCGACTTGTGGAGGGGGCGATTGAGGGCGCAACGACAAGACAACGCGATGAGACCCGCAAGCGGGCGCGCCATCCCGTCAACCCTTATCCGAAATTCCTCAATGCGGGCGCATGTCGCGATCGGCCCGATCCTCGCCCCACCGCCAACGCGGCGGCTCGCCCTTCCACCAACAAACGAGGACCAGCACGACCGTCAATGCCGCAGCAGTGCCGACGAATGCGAGCCTTTCGTGAACTCGCAGGAATTTCACCGCTGCCACCACGAGCATCAGTGCGTAGATCGCCATGACCGCCCAACCCTGCCAGCGTATGGGCAGACCCCATCCCCAGCCGTAACGTTTGGCCGGAAACCAATAGGATTTGTTGTCGTTGGTCATCAGGGCTCGGGACGTGGGACTCGGGGCAAGAAAAGCGCGCGAATGCGCGCCAACTACAGTTCTACAGTCTACACTTTGAGGAGCCCGCGAAAACTCCGCGCAGCGTAATACGACTGCGCGCCGTTGTGATAGATGAACACTCTGCCGTAGCGCCGATCGCCGAAAAGCGCCCCGCCGAGTTTCCTCACATCGGGAGGCGTCTTGATCCAGCTCGAGGTCTTGGTATCGAACTCGCCGAGCCGCTGCAACTCTCGGTACTGTTCCTCCGTCAGCAGCTCGACACCCATCGCCGCGGCCATCTCGATCGCGCTGCTCTTCGGTTTGGCCTCTTTGCGAGCATCCCGCGCTTCGCGGTCGTAGCACACGCTTCTTCGGCCGCTCGGACTTTCCGCTGAACAATCGCAGAAAATGAACTGACCGCTCTTCGCGTCTCGGCCGATCACATCCGGCTCGCCGCCGGTCGCTTCCATCTCGCGCAACGATTCGAGCGCCTTCGAATTGGCCTCGAGCCGGGCTTGCACATCCGCCCATGCAATGCCTTTGTGGCGATCAATGTGCTTCTCGAAGCGAACTTTCAGCGTCTCGATCAGCTCCGTTCGTTCTTGGGCTTTCACGTTAGTCATCGACGATTGACAATGGATCGTTGAAAATCAATCGCAGGAGCGTCTGCGTGCAACTGCAGCATGTCAAGTACAAAGAAGTGTCTTCAAGGGCACGCGCAATATTTGAGGGCATTCGTCATCAAGCGGACATGAAACCGGAGATCGCTGCACGGCTCGCGGCGATCACGGTCGATCCGAAAACGGTCAAGCTCGCAAGGTAAATGAAGCGCGTTCGCAGGCTCAATCTTCAGAGACGGCGGGATTCACATCCCGACCTCAAAGTCGCCGTGTCCGAGCGCGTCACCGTTCCCGCCGGCACGTTCGATACCTGGAGAGTCGAGGCGGTCGGCTCGGATGGAACGCGGACGATTTGGATCGACAAGGCCACTTACCGGCAAGTGAAGTCGAGCAGCTCTACACCACAAAGCGGCGGCGAGCCGCAGGCCTGGGCAAGAACGGTCGCAGAGCGCTCTACCTACAGCCTACAGTCTGCTTATCGAGCCAGACGCCGACGCCCTGCGCATTCAGTTCGACGTCCATAGCGAGAATGTCTTCGAGCTCTCGATCGGAAAGCGAACAGCCGCGCGCGCGTAGCTCTCCGATGTAGATATCGCGAAACGCGCGCTTCAATGCATCGTGCCGCTGGGGATGGTTCGCTACTGCACGGGCGGCCGACACCATGGCATCGACTTGCGATAGCAATTGTTTCGCAATCCGATGCGGTTGACCCACGGCGCCGAAGTGCGTCAGATAGACGACCAGCGGATCGAATTCGAGCAAATGTTCGATCGACGCCCGCAATTGCTCCGGGTCGAACTGCACGGGAGCCGTCGCCGGAATGATGTGAGCACCCTCCTCGGTAGCGAATTCCGGATAAGCAATGCCGAACGTATCGCCGGTGAACCAGCCCCGGCTCGTCGCATCCCAAATGCAATGATGATGCAGCGCGTGGCCTGGCGTGTCCGCGAACAATAACGGGCGCCCCGCAAGATCCAACACCATATTGTCTCGAGTTACGACGACTCGATCCTCGGGAACGGGCACGAGCTCGCCGTAGTTGCGTGCCGCAATCTCTTCGCCGTAGACGGCTTTCACGCCCGCCATGAGCTTCGACGGATCGATCATGTGTCGAGCTCCGCGCGGATGCACGACGAGGCGCGCATTCGGTAACTGCCGCAAGAGCAGTCCGGCACCGCCCGCGTGGTCGAGATGGACGTGCGTCAGTATGACGTAGTCCACCTGCTCTCGGCTGAGATCGAGCGCCTCGAGCGCAGCCAGCAGGCGGGGTACGGAATGATTCGTGCCGGTATCGACGAATGCCGCGTGCCCATTCGAGCGGATGATGTAACTGGCAGCGAGCCCGTCGCGCACGAAGCCCGTATCGACGACCGCAATTTCGTGCGGGAGGCGATGTACGAAATGACCGCAAGAAGTGTGGGGAGTAGCCATAGGAGGAGGCTACAAGTGGGAGGCGGTAGGCGACAACTACGCGCGCATACGCGTTCTCTGAAGAGCTCTGGGGCTCTGGGTTCGGTCAGAAGACGCGCAGCGCGGGGTTACCTTCAGCCTTCAGTCTTCAGCCTTCAGTCTTCTTGGACGATCTGCAAGCCGCGCACGCCTCGAAGCCTGCGCAATTCTTGATCGACGATCTCGACGAACGATCGCGCAACGGACGACAGATGATGCCAGTGACGGAAGGCCCAACCGATCGAAATCGGCGGTAAATCCTCGATCAGCACCGCAGCGACCGAGCCGCTCTTGACGAAGTTATGTGCCTGCACGGCCGGAACGATGGCGTGCCCGAGACCGAGCTCGACGAAGATCTTCGCCGTGTCGAAGTCGTCGAAAACGATCTCCGGCTTGAGCTCCACGCCGCGATCGAGCAATGACTGCTCGATCGTGCTGCGATGCGTTGTATGGCCGGACAATCCGAGGTAGCGGATACCCTCGAGATCCTTCGTCTGCATGCGTCGCATCTTTGCCAACTTATCGTTTCGGGCGACCAGCAGGAACAGCTGCTGACGTGCGACCGTTCGCTCGTTGATACCGCGCACGGGTTCTCCCGTCGTGACGAAGGCAAGTTCCGCCTGACTCAGCCGCAGGATCTCGAAGCATCGCTTCGTCGAACTGGCCGGAAGGAACCGCAGGTTCACGTGCGGGTGGCGCTTCCGGAAACGGACGACCGCGGTCTTCATGAAGTGGCGCACGGTCGTCCCACCGGTTGTCACGGTCAGGGTGTCGCCCTCGCCGTCCTGTAGTGCCTTCACCCGCCGTAAGCCGGTTTCGATTGCATCCAGGCCCTCGAGCGCGAACTCCTTCAGCAAGCGGCCGGCCGGGGTCGGCACGACGCCTCTCGCATGGCGTTCGAATAGCTTCACGCCCAGTTGCGCCTCGAGTCGCCCGATGTGCTGGCTAATCGACGATTGAGTGCGGCGCAGCTCACGCGCAAGCGCACTGAGGCTGCCCGCCTCGCAGGCGGCTACCAAAACCCGGAGATCCTCGAGCGTCATCGACCCATAAGTCTTTACTTAGATATTTCAATTAACCCTTAGCATTGACTCATGTGTCAACACGTGGAAAGTTTCCGCGCGACGGAGGGTATCCATGAAGTCGAATCGCAGAACTACCTTGGACATCATCGGGATGAAGCGCAGAGGCGAACGTATTGCGGCGCTTACCGCATACGACTACACGTCGGCGCAGATGGTCGATGCGGCCGATATTCCGCTGATTCTGATCGGCGATACGCTGGGCATGGTCGTTCAGGGCGAGGATACGACGCTCCCCGTCACGTTGGATCAGATCATTTATCACGCGAAGATGGTCGCGCGCGGTGCAACGCGCGCGCTGCTCGTAGGCGACATGCCGTTCATGACGTTTCAGACATCGCCCGAGGATGCCTTACGGAACGCTGCGCGGCTCATGACCGAAGGCAAAGTGGGCGCCGTCAAGATCGAAGGCGGAGTGGAGGTTACCGCGACGATCTCGCGCATCGTGCGGGCCGGCATCCCGGTGTGCGGCCATCTCGGCTTCACGCCGCAGTCGACGCACGCGCTCGGCGGCCCGCGCATTCAGGCCAAAGAGCCGGCGAGTGCCATCGCTCTCATCGATGCAGCGCTCGCGCTCGAGGACGCAGGCGCCTTTGCCATCGTACTCGAGCTCGTACCGGCTTCGGTTGCGAAGGAGATTTCGCAGCGTCTCACCATTCCGACGCTGGGAATCGGCTCAGGTCCCGATTGCGACGGCGAAATCCAGGTATTTCACGATCTGTTCGGTCTGTACACGGACTTTCAACCGCGACACACGCAGCGCTATTTGAACGTCGCGCACGACGTATGCCAGGCGGCACGACGATTCGCTGCCGATGTCGCCGCCCGCAGGTTCCCGGGCGCTGCGCAAACCGCTGATCTCGATCCGCAGACCAAGGAAACGCTGTGCGCCCTACTCCGCGAAAGAACGTCGAAGACAGCCGTCGACGTAGTTCGATAGCTCGACTGGATCGCTGCAGGCTTACAGCGCCGCATTCACAACGCGTTGCGCCTCCTCGAGCACGCGCTTTAGGTGCTCCGGTCCTTTGAAGCTTTCGGCATAGACCTTGTAAATGTTCTCGGTGCCTGAAGGCCGAGCGGCGAACCACGCGTTCTCTGTCATGACCTTGATGCCGCCTAGCGGCGCATTGTTGCCTGACGCGCGATCGATTACGGCGACGATCTTCTCGCCCGCCATCTCGGTCGCAGTGATTTGCGCAGGCGACAGCTTCGCGAGCTTCTGTTTCTGTTCCGGGGTTGCGGGTGCATCGACGCGATCGGAGGCCGGCGCTCCGAAACGCTCCGTCAACTGGCGATAGCACTCGCCCGGATCCCGGCCGAGACGTGCCGTGATCTCCGCCGCGAGCAACGACGGCGCGATACCATCCTTGTCGGTCGTCCACACGCCGCCATCGCGACGTAAGAACGACGCGCCCGCGCTTTCCTCGCCGCCGAATCCGAGCGAGCCGTTGAGCAATCCATCGACGAACCACTTGAACCCCACCGGCACTTCGTAGAGCGCCCGTCCCAAGCTCGCGGTCACGCGGTCGATCATGCTGCTGCTCACGAGCGTCTTGCCGACCGCCGAAGTGCTCCGCCAGTTCGGACGATGACGAAATAGGTAGTCGACCATTACCGCCAAATAATTGTTCGGCTGCATGAGCCCGCAACTCCGAGCGACGATGCCGTGGCGGTCGTGATCCGTATCGCATGCGAATGCAACATCGTATTTGTCTTTCAGCCCGATCAGACGCTGCATCGCGTGCGGCGAGGACGGATCCATGCGGATCTTGCCGTCCCAGTCGGCCGTCATGAATCGAAACGTGTAGTCGACTTCAGTGCTGAGCACATCGAGCTCGATGCGATGGCGATCTGCGATGCGCTCCCAATAGCGCACGCCGGCACCTCCAAGCGGATCGACGGCGATGCGTGGGCGGGCACTACGAATCGGCTCGAAGTCGATGACGTTCGCGAGGTCGTCTACGTAGGACGTGAGAAAGTCGAACTCCTCCGTCGTCGATGCGGCACGCGCTCGGGCATATGGAATGCGCCGAACTTCCCGCAGGCCGCCTTCGATGATGGCGTTCGCCCGCTGCTCGATCCATTTCGTCACATCGGTATCGGCCGGCCCGCCGTTCGGCGGGTTGTACTTGAAGCCGCCGCCATCGGGCGGATTGTGCGAAGGCGTGATCACGATACCGTCGGCGAGGCGTTCGGTGCGGCCGGCGTTGTGGGCGAGAATCGCTCGAGACAGCGCGGGCGTCGGCGTGAACTCGTCGCCTTTGGCGATGCGCGTGTCGACCTCGTTTGCTGCGAGAACTTCCAAAGCGCTCGTGAACGCCGGGGCGGACAGCGCGTGGGAATCGAAGCCGAGATACAAACAACCGTCGATTCCTTTGGATTTTCTGTAATCGCAAATCGCCTGCGTGATGGCGACGACATGATCCTCGTTGAAGCTCCCCTCGAAGGAAATCCCGCGATGACCCGACGTACCGAATGCGACGCGTTGCGCCGGTACGCTCATATCCGGCTTGATTGCGTAATAGGCCGTCACGAGCTTCGGCACATCGACGAGCAAATGATGCGGCAGCAGCTTGCCTGCCAGCGGGCTGACTCTGGAGCTCACGAGCGGATTCCTGTTCCTGAAGGGCTGCGACGATCCTACTAGAAGGACCACAGGTCGTCAGTGCGGAGAAACGGCGTATTGGGCGGCTACAGGCGACAGCGAACGGCTCCGGGCGCTGCGCTCTGGGTTTAGGCAGAAGTGGCACGCGAACGCGCGTTACTACAGCCTACAGCCTACGGTCTACAGCCTTGCACCTTTGCGCACGAGCGTACTCTTACCGAACAACGACTCGACCAGATCGACTGCTAGCGCGGCCGTTCTGTTGCGGACGTCCATCGCAGGATTCAGCTCCATGATGTCGAGCGATGCGACCAAATCCGTGTCGGCGATCATCTCCATGCACAACTGGGCTTCGCGATATGTCGGTCCGCCGCGTACTGTCGTGCCGACGCCCGGTGCGATTTCGGGATCCAAGAAATCGACATCGAAGCTCACGTGCAAATGCGTGTCCGCATCGAGACCTTCGAGCGCCAGCTCCATCGTCTGGCGCATGCCCATCTCATCGATGTAGCGCATATCGAAGACTTCGAGATGCTGCTCGTGCACGAAGCGCTTCTCGTCCGGATCGACGCTGCGAATCCCGATCTGTCGAATCCACGAGGGCTGTAGCGCAGGACTTTGACCGGACAACTGCGTGAGCTCCGCCGGACCGAAGCCGCACAAGCAAGCGACGGGCATTCCGTGAATGTTGCCCGTCGGCGAAAGGTCGCTCGTATTGAAATCGGCATGCGCGTCCAACCACAGTACGCGCAGCTTCTTGCCCACTTCGCGACACCGCCGCGCGACTGCGCTGATCGATCCGATGCTGAGCGAATGATCTCCGCCGAGCAGGATCGGCACACGACTCTCAGACAACTCGGAATACACAGCGTCGTGCACCTTCTTGTTCCATTCGATGACTTCCGAGAGATGACGATAGCCGCCGACGCGTGCACGGCAGGGATTGCCCGGACCGCTCAGATTGCCTCGGTCGAATACCTCGAAACCGCGCGCCGCCAATGCCGGTTCGATTCCAGCTACGCGCAACGCCTCCGGACCCATCGATGCGCCTCGATCGTTCGCACCGATGTCGGTGGGGGCACCGATCAATGCGATCGTCTTGCTCATCGTCGTACCTTTCTTCATACGACTCTCACGCGGGCACGCGCGGACTGCGCGCCGGCCAGCTCGCCGAACAAGTCCTTGGGATCCTTCATCGACGGAATCAGATCCAGCGTCCGCCGCGTGCCGCCGATCTCATTGTGCAGCCGGTGCAAGTAACGAAGCGAAGAGAAATCTTCGAGCGCGAATCCGACCGAATCGAAGATCGTGACCTCGCGGTCGTTGGCGCGCCCGGGCACCTTGCCGCTCACGACATCGGCGAACTCGATGACCGGATGCGTCGGATCGAGCTGTTGCACCTCGCCCTCGATGCGAGACTGCGGCCCGTATTCGACGACGATTCGTGCATCGGGCCGTCGCAAAATGTCCGGATGGAGCTCCGTTTTGCCGGGGCAGTCACCGCCGATGGCATTCAGGTGCATGCCGTCGCGCACCATCTCGGGTGTGATGATGACTGCGTTGCGCTTATCGGCCGTCGCGGTCGTCACGATGTCGGCGCCTTCGACCGCCTGAGCGACCGAGCTGCAGCGCACGACCTCCAGCCCGCTGAGTGCAAGCGCGTCGAGATTGCGTGCGAGCTTCGCCGTCGCCGCCGGATCCACGTCGTACAAACGCACACTGCGAATGCCGAGCATGTGATGGAAGGCGATGATCTGGAATTCGGCTTGCGCGCCGTTGCCGATCAGCGCCATCGTGCGGCTGCCCTCGCGCGCCATCCAACGAGCCGCCAGCGCGGACATCGCAGCCGTGCGAAATGCGGTCGTGAGCGTGAGCTCCGAGAGCAAGATGGGGTAGCCGCTATCGACATCGGCCAACACGCCGAACGCCGTCACGGTAAGCAGCCCCTCTCCCGTGTTCTTCGGATGGCCGTTTACATATTTGAACGAGTACTGGTGGCCATCGCTGATCGGCATGAGCTCGATGACCCCGACCGGCGAATGGGTCGCATGACGCGGCGATTTCTCGAATTCATCCCACCGGCGATAGTCCGCCTCGATTTCGGCAGCGAGACCCGCCATGAACTGCGCCGGACCCAGGCGTCCGACCAACTCTCTGATTCTTTCGACTCCGATGTACTCGACCATGGGCTCAATCCGAATGAATCCGACTGTCTGACTGCAGTGTTTGGGGGGAAGAGGACAAATAGAAGCCAATGAAGTGCTCAAAATGTGTGAGGAATTGATCATTTCGCCATAAAGAGCTGGCAAAATGTCAAGTATGGATGAGCTCGATCGCCGTCTGATCGCCCTGCTCCGCGAGAACGCCCGCACGCCGATCGCAACGCTCGCGAAGAAGCTCGGCGTGGCGCGCGGCACTGTCCAGAATCGCCTGACTCGCTTGGAAAAGGACGGCGTGATTCTCGGCTACACGGTGCGGCTCAAGCCGCAGGCCGAGACTCAGCAGATTCGCGCGATCATGACGATCGCCGTCGAAGGCAATAAGACGCAGTCGGTGCTCCGTCAGCTGAGAGGCGAACCTGCGGTCGTCGCGGTCTACAGCACGAACGGTCGTTGGGACTTCGTGGCCGAGCTGCGCGTGGAGAACCTGCAAGAGTTCGATCGCGTCATCGCAGGCATCAGTCTCTTCGACGGCGTCTCCAGAACCGAAACGAATTTGCTACTCACGAGCCACAAGGTATGAGCACGAACTTCGGTCGCGCTAGGCGAGCTGCTCGTAGTACACGACGGTGTCGCAGAACGCACCGTCAGACATGAGCGCATAGCTCGGATGACGCCGCAACACTGCCATCCAGCACGTTCGTAAAGACGCTGTGCGGCGACACTGGCAGTATCCAGGACGAGCACCGTTCGGCCCCGCTCGTGCGCGCTTCTTATAAGAATGCTCATTGCCGGCCTCGAGCTCGACGCCCGTGAGCACGCTCCGTCGATCGCAAGCACTTTCAGGATTCGTGCGAAGCGGCGCATGAGATCCGCGATGAGCACGGAGGTGAAACATCCAAGTTAGGCATCGTCTCCGCCGCACGGTTATGATCCGCCGCCGAACATCGAGGTCGCCGTGAACCAAGCCCGATCGAACGCATCGATTCGCCCGCTCGAAGAGCGGGACTTCCAGACGGTTGCGCAGCTCGCGCGAACGATCTGGCTCGAACACTACATCACCATCATCACCAAGGAACAGATCGAGTACATGCTCGATGGACGCTTCTCTCCGGAGAATCTACGGAGCTATCTGGCCGGAGCGCGCCGATGGATGGATGTCCTCGAGCTCGACGGCGAGCTCGTCGGCTATTGCAGCTACTCGCTCACGAACGCACCGGGCGAAATGAAGCTGGAACAGATCTACTTGCTCCCGCGATTACATGGCCGTGGACTGGGCCGGCACATGCTCGAGCACGTGGAACGACGAGCAGCTCGAGAGGGCTGCAGCGTCTTGATGTTGACCGTGAACAAGCTCAACGACAAGGCGATTCGCGTCTATCGAGCTGCAGGCTTTTCGATCCGGGAGGCAGTCGTTTTCGACATCGGCCGCGGCTTCGTGATGGACGACTACGTCATGGCAAAGCAGCTCGCGGGATGACTCTCGAAATCCGCGCTGCGCAGATATAGGTATCTCAATCACAGCTTTGTGAAGCTCGGCGCCAAGATCCATAGTTGTAACGAACACACGGAGTGAGCGATGCGATCCTGGGTTCGCAATACGTTGATCGGAATAGGCGCTCTTTGCGCGTTCGCCGGATTCTCGTATTACTGGCTCTTCCTCGAAAGCCATGTGCCGCGATCAGCGCGATTCGAGCTCGATCTCGCAGAGATCAGACGCCTAGCAGATGACGTCGCTGGCGAGAAGCCTTCGAAAATCGAAGTAGAAGAAGTGGCTCAATACAGCGCCCCCGCGACTGTAGTCGTGGCCGGCGACGGATGGAGCACCCTGAAGCTGCCGGTCTACTCGTATCGGGTCGTCTTTCCGACCGGTTCCTCCATCATCATCGACACGGCACTCACCGAAGAGCTTGCGAGCGAAGGGGGCGCCACTTTCGACGCGCAGGCGTTTTCGCGCATGCACGCTGCGATGGCCGAAGCCGGTGCGATCGTCTTGACGCATGAGCACGTAGATCACATCGGCGGCCTGACGGCACATCGCGATCTCAGCGCAATCCTGCACAACGTTTCGGTCACGCGCGAGCAATTGAGCGATCCTGAGCGCAGCGCGCCGGCACGTTTCCCGCCCGGGGCGTTGGATCAATACGAGCCGCTCGCCTACGAGCGCTTGCATGCGCTGGCGCCAGGCATCGTGCTGATCAAGGCACCTGGTCACTCGCCAGGCAGTCAAATGGTGTTCGTGCAACTTGCTGACGGCAGCGAGTATCTATTCATCGGCGATGTCGCTTGGAATGCGCGCAACATCGAGCTGCGCCGCGAACGCGCTCGAATCGTGACCTGGCTGTTGCTAAAGGAAGATCGGCACGCCGTCTTCGGGCAACTCGCGGCCTTGTACGAGCTGCAACAGCGCGAGCCTGGAATCAAGATCGTGCCCGGTCATGACGGCGGCATCATCGATGAGCTGGTGAAATCCGGGGCGCTCACTCGAGGATTCTCATTAGAGTCGGTGCCGGTCGAAGAAGACGCAGAAGAAGAGGACGAACCCGATCCCGAGCCCTGATGCGCGTCGATCCGGACTTGGCTCACGCTTCGGGAGTGACAGCCAAACGAGCGCGAGCTCGCCTTTGCAGGCGTGCAACCACGCGCAACCCCAACCCTGCCAGCACTGCAGCCGCGATCGGCGCGAATTCCGGCATCTCGACGACTCGCGTCAGATAGCTCACGGCGAAGATGAGCCAGATGTAGTACGAACCCGTCGTGTGCAAGACACGCCACGCTTTGGGTCCGATGGCTTTGGCGGTCGCATCGAAGGAAGTCGCGGTCATCGCGGCGACGAACACATAGGCAATACCGCCGAAGATCCAGGTGACGGCCGGAATCGTTGCGAAGTGATCCGGCGCGATCACGCGCAGCGAAAGGATGGCGAGGAAGTGAGTGAAATGCGCCACGGCAAAGGACACGCCCAAATACCGCCGGTTGCGACGTTGCCAACGTGTCCACGCGCTGGGCCAAAGCTGTGCAACAGAAGATGCCGAAAACGCGAGTAGAAATAGGACGACTGCCATTCTCGCGGTGACGCGCATAACGATGTGCACCGCATCGTCGCTATCGGGGGCGCTCGCCGCGATCGCACCGACGAAACCGCCAACCGCCAAGGCGGTCGCGCCGACGATCCGCCAGCCGTCGAATTGGCTGTAGGCTGTGGACCGTGGGGTGCAGGAAGACATGGTGGTCGTGATTCGCTAGTCGTCACTCGTGACTGGTCGAGCCGCGCGAACGCGCGTTACCAGAGCCTACAGTCTACAGCCCACAGCCTAGCGACGATTCAGCGCTGAATCGTCGCTTTCCCTTTTCCCTCTCTGGTGCAACCGTCACAACGCTTTGGATTTCTTCTCAATCCGCCCGTTGTCGCTGGGGTGCGCCCTCGCTAGGCTTCCCGCCTGAGATTCGAGGTTACAGGGAACCTTTATGACCGTTGCAGCCTCTCGAACCCTTCGGTGCGCAATCGCTTGCGCCTTACTGTCGCTTGGCGCAACCGCGCTAGCCGCAGGCCCGGCTAAGCAGGTCCCGCGTACCGCGGACGGCAAGCCTGACTTCAGCGGCTTCTGGACGCACGAGACGATCACGCCGCTCGAGCGCCCGCCTCAGTACGGCACGCGTCTGATCATGACGGAAGAAGAGGTTGCGGCTGCCGAGAAGTTCGCGGCCGACCACGTGGCCAACGCGGCCAAGCCGACAGATCCGAATGCCCGCATCCAGGATCTGCCGGAAGACTGCGGTTACGGCTTCCGGGGCGCCAACTGCGGATACAACAACTTCTGGGTCGATCGCGGCGAGCGTGTGCTGCGTATCAACGGCCAGCCCCGCGCTTCCATCCTGGTCGATCCGCCGAATGGTCGCGTGCCGCCGCTTCTACCGGAAGCATCCAAGCGCATTGCACAAGAGCGCGCTTCGTTCCGTAAGGGAGCGGGCCCGGTCGACGGCCCGGAGCTCCGTTCGCTCGGCGAGCGCTGT
>DATCLP010000344.1:0-9258 GCA_036563855.1 Steroidobacteraceae bacterium
GTGTTGACATATCCCCTCCTTTTTTTGTTGTGATGGCCTTGGCTGGCCCGACTGACCGCAACGGCTGAGTTGCAGCGGGTGCAAGCAAGTATACGCACCGTTGCCGAATTGCCGGAACTCTCGATGGAAACTTGTCCTACGCTCGAGCCGTTGAACCGGGACACGTCGCAGCCACGAGGGTATTTCCATGAACGGGCACGTCTACAAGACCATCGAGATCACCGGTTCCTCGACGCAGGGCATAGATGACGCGATCCGCATCGCGATCGATCGCGCATCGGTGACCGTAAAGAATTTGCGCTGGTTCAAGGTCAACGAAATCCGCGGTGCGATCGAGAACGGTAAGATCGCGCATTGGCAGGTCACGGTCGACCTGGGGTTCACGCTCGAATGATGAGCAAGAGGACTTCCCCGCAACTGCGGATCGCGTTGGTCGCGGCAGCGCTCTGGACGCTCGCGGGATGTGCCGGATTGGGCGCGCGCGAGCCGGTGCAGGTCTATGTCGTCGGCGTCGAGCCCTTGCAAGGCGAAGGACTCGAGCTACGGATGCTCGTGAAGCTCCGCGTTCAGAATCCGAACGACACGCCAATCGACTACAGCGGAGTCTCGATCTCGATGGGGGTGCAAGGCAGGACGTTTGCGAGCGGCGTCAGCAACGAGGCCGGCACCGTGCCTCGCTTCGGCGAGCGCGTCATCGAGCTCCCAGTGAGTATCTCGGCGCTGCGCGCAATACGCAGCGCTGCCGGCATCGCTCAAACGAATCCTGAGAAAATCGATTACGAGCTGAAAGGCAAGCTGGCCGGCCCGCTATTGAAGAGCGTGCGATTCACATCGAAAGGCGAAATCGCATTGCCGAAGGATGTGTACCGCCGCGCCGACTAGAACCTATCTCGAGACGACTGCGCGCCCGCAGGTGCCGCGCTCGATCGAGCGCGGCGGCAGCGGTCATTCCTCCTCTTCGACGAAAATGTTCCGATACATCGTGTAAGTCGTGATCAGTCCGACTGGCATCATGATCAAGAGGCCGAGGCCGATCGGGAGGATCGAGATCAGGAACGCAATGAGCATCAAAGCACCGAACACGATGCCAGGCAGGATGTTCTTCATGAGGCCGATAAAGCTCATCTTCATGGCCTCGCCGGTGCGTAAGTCGTGCAATACGATCAGCGCAGGCGCGAGGTACGTCGCTGCCACCAGCGGTATCAGGAAGAGCAAATAGATGAGAAAGGCCAACAGTCCTTTCTGACCGATTTCCGCGAACATCCCCGTTGGGTCGGCCTCCTGACCGGTCATCTGCATGATTCTGATGATGTCTCCCCCGAGGACGACAGCGAATACCAAGATCAGCAGGGGAATGTTGAGCAACAACAATGCGCCCACCGCTGCGAGCCGTCCAAGGCGCGGGCCGAACCCCGAGAAGATCGTGCCGATCTCGAACGTCCCTGTCGTACGTTGCTGGTGAATGGCGTACATGGTGCCGCCGATGAGAACGGGCCAGAACACCGTCAATGCCACGCCCCCCAGCGGGACGAGCCCGGAGGCGAACGACAATCCGAACATGATCAGGCCCACTAGAATCCATTTGCCTGGAGTTTGGAAAAACAGGCGGAATGCCTGAGTCATCCATTTCGCCCCATTCCCCACCGACACGCTCCGACCGTTGGGGATGAAGGTTTCCGCACCCGGTGCGTGGGACGTATCAGCGACCGCCGCCGTGGGCGGCGCATAAGGATTCCTGGATTCGTTCATGCGTATCCCTTGGTGCTGAGTTGTTGTGCGGCTACGCACCGCGAGTCTGCCCCGGTCCCCTGCGCAAACGCAATCGACCGCGCAGCAGATCGCCGGGTTTTGCGTTGATGTCTCCTGCGGTGCGGCCGCTTCAGCTGCGTCGTCTTGCCGTCACTTCGATTTCGATCTTCATCCGCGGATCGGCAAGTCCGGCGGAAATCATCATCGCCGCCGGCCGCACGTCGCCGAAATACTTGCGCAGCACCGGCCAGGTTTGCTCGAACTCGTCGGCCTTAGGTACGACATAAGTGACGCGCACGACATCTGCCAGGCTCGCTCCTGCCTGTTCGAGCGCCTGAACGATGTTGCGCATGCACTGCTCGGTCTGCGCAACGATCCCTTCCGGGATGGTCATGGTCGAATAATCGAACCCGGTCGTGCCCGACACGAACACCCAATCGCCATCCACGACCGCACGCGAGTAGCCGATTTGTTCTTCGAACGTCGAACCCGAGCTGATGAGTTTGCGCATGGGTAGCTCCCGCCAGTTGCACCGCGCCGCCAGCTTTGGTCTGCTAGCGCTTCACGTCCGCTCAAGCTCGAACCATGAAGATCTATTCCTGGAACGTCAACGGCATCCGTGCCGTCTTGAAAAAGAATCAGTTTCATCCCTTCCTGAAGAAGCACGATCCGGACATCTTGTGCTTGCAGGAGACGAAGGCGGCGCGCGATCAGATCGAAATCGACTTGCCGAACTATCACGAATACTGGAATTCCGCGATCAAGAAGGGCTACTCCGGTACTGCGATCTTTTCGAAGCGCGAACCGCTCGAGGTGGTCTACGGTTTCCCGCATGAGTTCGCAAAGCGCTACAAGTTCTCCGATGAGCTCGAGCGCGATGCCAACGACGAAGGCCGGCTCATTACCGCCGAATTCGAACCCTTCTATGTCGTCACGGTGTACACGCCCAATGCCAAGGACGACCTGAGCCGGTTGGAGCTGCGCTACAAGCATTGGGACCCGGCTTTCCTAGCGTACTGCAAGCAGCTCGAGCGTAAGAAACCCGTGATCTTCTGCGGCGACTTGAATGTCGCGCATACCGAGCTCGATCTGGCGAACCCGAAACCGAATCGCGGCAAGAAAGGCTTTACCGACGAAGAACGCGAGGGCTTCCAGAATTTCCTGGACGCCGGCTTCATCGATACATTCCGGTTGTTCACGCAAGGCAACGGCCATTACACCTGGTGGAGCCCGTTCTCGAATGCGCGCGCCAGGAACGTCGGATGGAGAATCGATTACATCCTGGTCTCGAAAGCGCTCGGCCCGAAAGTCACCGCCGCCGAAATCCACGCCGACGTCATGGGATCGGATCACTGTCCGGTGAGCGTGACTTTGAACATCAAGAAGTGGTGAAGGCGCTAAAGCGCAATTGAGAATTGAGAATCGACAATTGACAACGACGAACTCGTACTCGAGCAGCGGCAGCGTGGCGGTGAAATCGCCATGTCGTTGTCAACTGTCGAATGTCAATTGCGGCGGCCAACAGTGCGGCCGCCGAACTCATCCGACCTCGCACGCTCCGCACTGACGAGCTCATCGAAGCTGGGGCCGCTCGCGACGCGCTCGAGGATGCGGGCCTGCTCATCGAGGCGGCGAATCGCAGCCAGGCGATCGTCGTTGCCGAGCTTTGCGCGTTCGACCGCTTGTTTCAGCACGCGAATCGTTTCGTCGTAAACCTTGAGCGGCACGGGGAACGGATGGCCGTCCTTACCGCCGTGCGCGAGCGAGAAGCGAGCTGGATCGCTGAAACGCGAGGGCGCGCCGTGCAGCACTTCGGCAACGAGCGCAAGCGCCGCCACGGTGCGCTCGCCTACTCCCGGCGTGAGCAAGAGGTCGGCGAAGTCCTTGGGCCCTCGATCGGCCGCAGCCGCAAGCACACCGTGCAGCCGTTTGAGCACGACGTCGGATGCGCGCGCGTCGTGACGCGCCGGCATTTGCAGATGCGGAATCGGCTCGCGGCCGGCATCTCTATTCGTGTCCTCGAATAGATCGAGCGCTGCATTGCCGGTCGTATTCAAGCGCTTCAACACTGAGATCGTGCGGTCGGGCCCGGCGCGCACCAGCTCGAGTCCGATCTCGCGGTTACGCTGCGCACGGCGGTCCGCGAGGTTGACGATCGCGCCGCGATTGCGTCCTTCGATCGCCGTGTGCGGAGAATCGAGAAAGCTTTCGAGCTGCTCCGATAGCCAGTGATAGCGCCGAGCCTCGCGGCGCTGTTCGTTCATGCCTTGTTGCACGACACACCAGCGTCCGTCCTGCGTAACGATGAAACCGTGCAGATACAGCTGATAGCCGTCTTGAACCGCGGCGTTGTCGACTTTCGCAACGAGCTTGCTTGCATGGATCAGGGCATTTGCATCGAGACCCGTGCGCTCGCCGATGGCATCGAGCTCCGCCGGCGTCTTACGCGAGTGAGCACCTTTACCTCCGCACACGAAGATGCCGAGCTCGTGCGCGACAGGCGCGAGTCCTCTCTTGAGCGCACCGAGCACGCTCGTCGTGATGCCCGACGAATGCCAATCCATACCCATCACGGCGCCGAAGGATTGAAACCAGAACGGGTGCGCCAACCGCCGCAAGACCTCGTCGCGTCCGTAGTGGTGAACGATGGCCTCGACGATCACACGCCCTAGCGCTGCCATGCGCGCGGACAGCCATGCCGGCACATAGCCGCCATGCAGTGGGAGATCGGCGCTTCCGGTACGGCGAGGCATTGTGACGGACGCAGGGCTTGGGGCGTGGGGCTCGGGGCTTGGGCAAGTAAGGAACGCAGACGAAGAGCGCTCTTCGACCGTCAGTCCTCAGCTGGCCTCAGCCTCTACGAACAAGAACAAGATGAGAGGGTACAGACTGTTTTGTCGATTGGAAGCGTGCGCCTGCTTCGCTCGAACGGTACGGCGTTTCGGCCCCAAGCCCCAAGCCCCGAGTCTCGCGCCCTGCAAAGAATTGCCATCCTTCGCCAAGCGTATTTCCGGCTCGCTCTTGCCGGTGTCATAGTCACGAGTGCGAAACCTGCTCGGCAGAGGGCGCCATGCTCGCATACATAAAATATGTCGTTGCGCTGCTTGCAAGCTGCGTTGCCGCGACTGGCCTCGCCGGCGAAGCCTGACGGCCGCTCAGTGCGCGAGCACGTTGCATCCGGACCTACGCTTTATTACTTGGCCTTGCGCGGCGGCGTCATGCGCGCCGGTCCGCGCGGCGAGTCGCCTACGAACATCGTAGCCAGCGCCGCTGCCGGGGTCGGGCCGGACGGTATTGCGATCGATGCAGAAGCCGGCCACATCTACTGGACGACAATGGGCAAGGTCTCGGCGGACGACGGCGCCGTCATGCGCGCGAACCTCGACGGAAGCAACGTCAAGACCATCATTCCTCCGGGCGGGACGTTCACGCCGAAACAGCTCAAGCTCGATACGGTCAACCGCAAGCTCTATTGGTCGGACCGAGAAGGCATGCGCGTGATGCGCGCGAACTTCGACGGCTCGAATATCGAAACGCTCGTGATCACCGGCACCGGCGACGAAGACCGCAAGGATGCGAGCCGTTGGTGCGTCGGCATCGCGATCGACGTGCGCGGCGGCAAGCTGTATTGGACCCAGAAGGGCGGCGACAACGCAGGCAAGGGCACGATCAAGCGCGCGAACCTCGAAATGCCGCCCGGTGCGACCGCTGCGACGCGCAAGGACATCGAGGTGCTGTTCGCGAGCTTGCCGGAACCGATCGATCTCGAGATCGACCACGAAACGCGCCTCCTGTACTGGACCGATCGCGGCGACAACACGATTTCCCGCGCACCGCTCGATCCGCCGGCGAACTACGATCCCGCCAAGCGCAAAGACCGCGAGATCATTCTGCGCAACGTCGGCGAAGCGATCGGAATCGCGCTCGACACGCGCCGCGATCTGCTCTACTACACCTCGCTCGACGGCAAACTCGGCATCGCCACGCTCAACGGCCGCCATGTAAAGGTGTTGTTGGAGAAACAGGGGGCGCTGACGGGAATCGCCATTCTGGAGTAGCGCTGCGCAATGAAGAATTGAGAATGGCTTGGGATAAAGCGCAAGGCGCTTCGCATTTGAGAACGGAGAATGAAGGCGCAGGGGTTCGCTGAAAAATGATCGGATTGGGGGGAATCGTTATGAAGGCCGAACGCGATGTCGAACACGCGAAAGACTTTTCGGTTTTCGTACGCCGCTTCCCTAATTCTCAATTCTCAATTCTCAATCCTCAACTCATTCTCCTCCTGCTTCCTGCGCTTTCCTTCGCGCAATCGTATTCGCCGCCGCGGACGCCGGAGGGACATCCGGATATCCAGGGTGTGTGGGCGAACAACACGGCGACGCCGCTCGAGCGGCCGAAGAGTCTCGAGGGTCGGGCGTTCCTGACCGATGAGGAAGTGACGGCGCTGCGCCAGCGGTATGCCGAGATTTTCGCGGGCGACGGCGATGCAGCCTTCGGCGATGCGGTGTTCGAAGCCGTGCTATCGGAGGTGAGGGTGTACAAGCCGACGACCTTCGATGCATCGACGGGCAACTACAACGCGTTCTGGCTGGTCGAGCGCGAATTCGACAATCGCACGTCGCTGATCACGGATCCGCCGGACGGGCGCATTCCCCCGTTGGTGCCCGGCGCTGCGGAGCGAATTCGCAGTACGCGCGTGCGGTCGAACGACGGACCCGAGGGACGCTCTCTCGCCGAGCGCTGTATCACGTACGGTGTGCCCGATCTGCTCGCAGGCTACAACAGCTATTACGAGATCGTACAGACGCAGGATCACGTGCTGATCCATGCCGAAAAGATTCACGATGCGCGCATCATCCCCCTCGATGGGCGGCCGCACACGCCGCCATCGATCAAGAGCTGGCTCGGAAGCTCGCGCGGACGCTGGGAGGGCGACACGCTCGTCGTCGAATCGAAGCACTTCCGAAGCCCCTTTCGCGGCGCTTCGGATCAGCTCGTGATCACCGAGCGCTACACGCGCATCGGACCGAACACGCTCAACTACGAAGTGACGATCGACGACCCGCAGACCTGGACGCGTCCGTGGACATTCATGATTCCGCTCAAGCGTACGGACGAGAAGATCTACGAGTACGCATGCCACGAAGGCAACACGGCGATGGCCGGAATCTTGGCCGGCGCACGCGCTGAAGAAGCACGCGCTGCCGCATCCGCAAAGTAGTCGCTGCTTCGTTCGATGGTCTTGTTTCCGGTGCCGCAGTCTTGAATCACCAACAATTCTCCATTGTCAATTCTCAATTCTCCATCGCGAAGCGCAGCGTGCTTCGCCTACTCGCTTCGCTTCTCGTGGCATCGGCCTTCGCCAACGCCGCCGAAACCGAGTGGCCGACGTACGGGCACGATCCGGGCGGGATGCGCTTCTCGCCGCTCGAGCAGATCACACCGGCGAACGTCTCGCAGCTCGAGCCTGCATGGACGTATCACCTGCGCAAGACGAAGAACGGTGTGCAGCCGTCGCGATTTCTACCTTCGCAAGTCACGCCGCTCGTCGTCGCTGGCGTGATGTATCTGACCTCGCCCTACAACGAAGTGATCGCGCTCGATGCAGCGACCGGTGAAGAAATCTGGGTGTTCGACACGCGCGAAGTAGGACAACCGGCGCGCCGAGGTCTCGAGTACTGGCCGGGCGACCGCGAGCATCCTCCGCGAATTTTCTTCGGCACGCGCGACGGCAAGCTCGTCGCCCTCGACGCGAAACGCGGCACGGCTATCGAGTCGTTCGGCGAGCGCGGAGCCGTCGATCTCAAAACGCCGGACGTCATGAACGGTTACCCGAAGGCGTTGTACGCGGTCACCTCGCCGCCTGTTATCTACAAGAACCTCGTGATCACCGGTTCGATGACGCAGGAGCAGCCCGCGCACGGCGCGGCCGGCGATGTTCGCGCCTGGGATGCCGTCACCGGCAAACACGTGTGGACGTTTCACACTGTGCCGCGGCCCGGCGAATTCGGGCACGACACGTGGGAAGGCGACAGTTGGCGCAATCGCTCCGGAGTCAACGTTTGGGGCTTCATGACGGTCGACAAGCAGCGCGGCATCTTGTACATGCCGGTCGGCGCGCCGACCTACGATCGTTGGGGCGGCGATCGCAAAGGCGCGAATCTGTTCTCGAGCTCGATCGTTGCCGTCGATGCCAACACGGGAAAGTATCTGTGGCACTTCCAGACGGTGCATCACGATGTTTGGGACTTCGACACGCAGGCACCGCCGATTCTCGTCGACGTGAAGCAAGGCCGACGCTCCATTCCCGCAGTGTTGATCGTGTCGAAGACGGGGATGTTGTACGTGCTCAATCGCGTCACTGGCGAGCCCATTCATCCGATCGAGGAGCGACCGGTGCCGGCGAGCGACGTTCCGGGCGAGCAAACTTGGCCGACGCAACCGTTCCCGGTGAAACCGCCGCCGTTTGCGCGTCAATCGTTCTCGATGGATGACGTCGCGACGGTGACGCCCGAGCTCGAACGCTACTGCCGAGAGTTCATCGCCGAACACAAGATGCGCTTCGGCGGCATGTTCCTGCCGCTGGCTGAAACACCGACGATCAGTTTTCCCGGCCGTCAGGGCGGCGCGAACTGGGGCGGAGGCTCGTTCGATCCGAACTTGCGTCTGTTGTTCGTCAACGCGAGCAATCTCGGACAAGTCGAACAGATCACTAAGCTGCCCGACGGCACCGTCACGAACGGCGGACGTGCCACCGGACGATTTTCGGAACGCAAGCAAAGGTTGATGTGTCAGCAACCTCCCTGGGGGACGCTGACGGCGATCAACGTCGATACGGCCGAGATCGTCTGGCAAAGCACGCTCGGTGTCACGGATGTGCTGCCGCCCGAAGTCGCCAATACCGGACGACCGAGCGCGGGCGGCTCGATTGCGACTGCCGGCGGACTGGTGTTCATCGCTGCGACGGACGACAACCGCTTTCGCGCTTTCGAATCGAAGACCGGCCGCGAGGTATGGACGTATCGCTTACCGGCTTCCGCACACGCAACGCCCGCAACCTATGCGAAGAACGGACGGCAGTTCGTCGTGATCGTCGCGACCGGCGGAAGTCTCGTCGAGAGCCCGATCGAGAGCGATGCCGTCATCGCCTTTGCGCTGAAAGAAGCGAAGCGTTGATTCCGCCTGCTGCGAGCGGCTACGAGCCGTTGGGTTTCGCGCTGACGCGCAGTCGTCTTGAGACAGGTTCGGGTGAGCTGACGCGGTTCCGACCGGCCAGCTTACTGCGATAAAGATACCTATCCGCCAAATCCAACAATGCCGGCGCCGTCGCTTCCTCCTCGTCGCTGAGCGTGGAAAGCGAGCTCACGCCGAAACTCACGGTAATCCTGACATCGGTCCCGGCAACGTGAAACGGACTGCGCTCCACCGTGTTGCGCAGCCGCTCGGCGATTTCGACGGCCGGCGCGGCATCGAAACCGGGAAGCACGATCGCGAACTCGTCGCCGCCGA
>DATCLP010000345.1:0-4450 GCA_036563855.1 Steroidobacteraceae bacterium
AGCGCATTCGCTCCAATGTCCGCGAGCTCGAAGGTGCGCTTCGTCGCGTCATCGCCAATTCGCAGTTCACCGGCCGTCCGATTACGATGGACTTCGCAAAAGAAGCGTTGCGAGATTTGCTGGCGCTGCAGGATCGGCTGGTCACGATCGAGAACATCCAGAAAACCGTCGCGGAGTACTACAAAATTCGAGTTGCGGACTTGCTCTCTAAGCGGCGCAGCCGCTCCATCGCACGGCCGCGTCAGATCGCGATGGCGCTGGCCAAGGAGCTCACGAGCCACAGTCTCCCGGAGATCGGGGATGCGTTCGGCGGCCGCGATCACACGACCGTGCTGCACGCCTGCCGTGTGATCAAGGAGCTGCGCGAATCGCACACGCGCACGAATGAGGATTACATGAACCTGTTGAGAACCCTGGCTGGATAGCTGTGGACAAGCTGTGGGGCTGCTGGGTAGGAAAGTTCTCCACAGGTCGTCAACATGGGTTTGACAGGTTCGGCGGGGGGTTGTGAAGAGGCTAGCCTCAAGCGTAAGGCCCTGAAGCGGAAGAATAAATGCGACTTTTCCACAAAGGGCCGGCCGCCTAGCAATCATCGTAATTGCTTTAAGTTTTATTCAATTTTTATCAGTTGAGACAGGTGCAGCGATGAAGTTCAGCGCGGACCGGGAAGCGATTCTCTCTCCACTGCAGTCCGTGATCGGCGTGGTGGAGCGACGGCAGACGATGCCGATCCTGGCGAACATCTTGATCTCCGGTCGCGGCGATCATCTGACATTGACGGCGACCGATCTCGAGGTGGAGCTCGTTGCCCGCGCGCCAGTCAATGTGCAACAGGCCGGCGATATCACGGTGCCCGGCCGAAAATTCCTCGAAATCATTCGCGCGCTGCCGGAGAAGGCTTCGGTCACGGTGTCCGTGGAAGGTGAGCGCGCAATCGTCCGATCCGGAAAGAGCCGGTTCACGCTGACTACCCTACCCGCAAGTGACTTTCCGACCATCGAAGACATTCGTGGGCAACAGACGCTGCAGATCGATCAGCCGACGCTTCGGAGACTGATCGAGAAGACGCACTTTTCGATGGCGCAACAGGACGTCCGCTATTACCTGAACGGTATGTTGCTGGAAGTTGCAGGGAACGTGCTGCGAACTGTAGCGACTGACGGCCATCGTCTCGCATTTTGCGAAACGACGATGGGACAGCCCGCTGCGACGTCGCAACAGGTCATCGTCCCACGCAAAGGTGTCCTCGAGCTCCAGCGTCTCATCGGTGGCGAAGGTAACGTCGAGCTGACCATCGGCACGAATCACGTTCGCGTCCAGATCGGCGAAATTCGCTTCACTTCGAAGCTAATCGACGGACGTTTCCCGGAATATGGGCGTGTCATCCCGACCGATCCACCGAAGAAGGTGCAAGCGGATCGGGAGCTGCTTCGAGCCGCGCTTCAGCGTGCAGCTATTCTCTCGAACGAGAAATATCGCGGAATTCGTCTCGCGCTAAAGCCCGGCTTGCTTGTGCTCCAAGCCCACAACCCAGAACAGGAAGAGGCCGAGGAAGAGCTCGAAGTCACTTACGAAGGCGACGAAATCGAGATCGGCTTCAACGTGAATTACTTGCTCGACGCGCTTGCCGCCGTGGACGGCCCTGAAGTCGCGATCGGTTTGACGGACCCGAACAATAGCTGCCTACTGAGCGCGCCGGGCGTGACGACGACGAAGTACGTCGTGATGCCCATGCGGCTCTAAGCGCGTGCTCCAGTCGATCCAGATCGAGAATTTCCGTTGCATTGAACGGGCGTCGCTGGAATTCCATCCGCGCGGCACCGGAATCGTGGGATGTAACGCCTCGGGCAAGACGAGCTTGCTCGAGGCGATTTATTTCCTTGGCCACGGACGGTCCTTTCGAACCGCGACGCGAGCGAAGCTGATCCGTCGCGGTGAAGACTTTTTCCGCGTCGTCGCGAGACTCGAAGACAAGGAGCGCAGCCTCGTTGCCAGTGCTGAGCACGGGCATGGTCAGACCCAAATGCGTCTTGGCGGGCGAGGTGTGTCCGGTGTCGCTGAAATCGCTGAAGTACTCCCCATTCAGGTCATTGACCCGGGTGTGCATCGCCTGATCGACGAAGGATCAGCTCGTCGACGACGACTGCTCGACTGGGGAGTGTTCCACGTGAAACACGACTTCCTGTTCGTCTGGCGCCGCTATCAGCGCGCTCTGGCGCAACGGAATACGGCATTGCGAGAAGGGCTCGACGATTCATTGGTACGGATTTGGGACCAGGAGCTTCATAACTCGGCCCATCAGATCGACGAGGCGCGCGGCTCCTATATGGGCGAACTCGCGCGCTGCTTTTGTCCGCTCGCCACATCGCTGCTCGAAGAGCGAGTCACAGTCGAATACCGCCGGGGCTGGGCAGAAGGCGAGGGACTCGATCGTGTGCTTGTGAATGCGTGGGAGAAGGATCGGAGGTACGGGACGACCACCGTGGGTCCGCACCGTGCCGATCTCGTCATCAAAGTCGATGGCGTGCTGGCGCGTGATCGCGTCTCGCGTGGTCAGCAGAAGCTGCTCGCCGCCGCACTGATCCTGGCGCAGATCCAGGCGACCGCCGAAGCGGCTAACGCCCAAACGTGCCTGCTGCTGGACGATCCAGCGGCCGAGCTCGATGTGGATAAATTGGGGAAATTACTCGCGGCCCTCGGCCGAATTCCCGCGCAGCTCATCGTCACGGCTGTCACTGAAGCCGGCCTGGCGGGTATCGACATCGGCCGAATGTTTCACGTGGAACAAGGGCGTTTCACGCCGATGCTATAATTTCGTTTCACGAAATCCAGGCAGGTTTATGACAGATTCCGACGTTTACGACTCGAGCAAAATCAAGGTCTTGAAGGGTCTCGATGCCGTTCGCAAACGGCCCGGAATGTACATCGGAGACACGGACGACGGCACGGGTTTACACCACATGGTGTTCGAGGTGGTGGACAACTCGATCGACGAGGCCTTAGCCGGTTACTGCACCAAAGTGAGCGTCACGGTCCACGCTGACCAGTCGGTCACGGTGGCCGATGACGGCCGTGGAATTCCTGTGGATATCCATCCGGAGGAGGGCCGGTCTGCCGCCGAGGTCATCATGACCGTTCTTCATGCAGGCGGTAAGTTCGACGACTCGTCCTACAAGGTCTCCGGCGGGCTGCACGGCGTCGGCGTCTCGGTCGTGAATGCCCTGTCCGAGTACCTTCTCCTGACCATCCACCGCGACGGGAAGCTCTACCAGCAGGAGTATCGGATGGGGGAGCCGCAAGCGCCCTTGGCGGAGGTCGGGACGACCGACAAGCGCGGCACGATCATCCGGTTCAAACCTAGCGCGACGATCTTCTCGAACATCGACTTCAACTACGACGTGCTGGCGAAGCGTCTGCGCGAGCTGTCGTTCCTGAATTCGGGCGTCCGAATCGAATTGACGGACGAGCGGGACGATAAGCACGAGGTCTTCCAGTACGACGGCGGAATCCGCGAGTTCGTGCGGTACTTGAACCGCAACCAGACCCCGATCCACGACACGATCATCTGGTTTCGCTCGCAGCACGGCTCCACGACGGTCGAGCTCGGCCTGCAATGGAACGACTCGTACCAGGAGAACATGTACTGCTACACGAACAACATCCCGCAGAAGGATGGCGGTACGCATTTGGCAGGCTTCCGTAGCGCACTGACGCGCACGCTCAACAACTACATCGAGCGCGAAATCCCGGCGAAGGACAAAGTCGCGACGACCGGCGACGACGCGCGCGAAGGCCTCACCGCGATCCTCTCGGTGAAGATGCACGACCCGAAGTTCTCGTCCCAGACGAAGGACAAGCTGGTCTCGTCCGAGATCAAGGGCATCGTCGAATCGGTCGTGAGCGAGAAGCTCGAGGAGTTCTTGCTCGAGCACCCGCAACAGGCCAAGGCGATTGCCGGAAAGATCATCGAAGCGGCGCGGGCTCGCGAAGCCGCTCGCAAGGCGCGCGAGATGACGCGGCGAAAAGGCGCGTTGGATCTCGCCGGGCTGCCCGGCAAGCTCGCCGATTGTCAGGAACGCGATCCTGCGCTTTCGGAGATGTTCTTGGTCGAGGGCGACTCAGCAGGCGGCTCGGCAAAGCAGGGCAGGGACCGCCGCACGCAGGCGATCCTGCCGCTCAAGGGCAAGATCCTGAACGTCGAGAAAGCTCGGTTCGACAAGATGCTGAGCTCTGCCGAGGTCGGCACGCTCATCACAGCGCTCGGCTGCGGCATCGGTGCGGACGATTTCGACATCGCGAAATTGCGCTACCACCGCATCATCGTGATGACAGACGCCGACGTGGACGGCTCGCACATCCGCACGCTGCTATTGACGTTCTTCTATCGGCAGATGCCCCAGCTCATCGAGCGCGGCCACATCTACATCGCGCAGCCGCCGCTCTACAAGAT